>JAMONZ010000034.1 GCA_027066315.1 Hyphomicrobiales bacterium | reverse complement strand
TTGCCTCGATCAGTTGCTGATGCGCTAAAAAGCGAAAAACAAATTGAAGAGATTTCAAAGCGTCTCTCAAAAGCCTCTGATGTGTTATATCTTGGGCGAGGGGCTATGTATCCAATTGCGCTAGAGGGCGCATTAAAACTTAAAGAAATTTCATATATTCATGCTGAAGGTTATGCTGCTGGGGAGCTTAAACATGGGCCAATTGCCTTGGTAGATGAGGATATGCCCGTAATTGTTGTTGCACCAAGTGATGAGTTGATGGAAAAAACCCTCTCAAATATGGCAGAGGTTGCGGCTCGTGGTGGTCAAATAATTTTGATAACTGATGAAGAGGGCGCAAAAATAACCAAAGAAGATAATATTGAGGTAATTTTAATGCCAAAAGTTACCAATTTTGCTGCTCCAATTCTAGCAACAATTCCTGTGCAATTACTAGCCTATCACACGGCTGTTCATATGGGGACAGATGTTGACCAGCCACGTAATTTAGCTAAATCCGTAACAGTTGAGTGAATAATGAGTTCAATATTCCTTCGTCTAATAAATTTACCTGCTATGATTACTCATCTTGTTAAAAGGCGAAAAAAAACCATTGTCCACGATCCCTCAAATGATTTGGAACTGGCACTTTATGCTACGATTTTTGGAAATGATTTTTTGCATTATGGATATTTTGAAAATCCGCCAAAAGACCCAGAAACTATTTCCATGGCAGATATTAAAAAATCCATGGACGATTATGCGCAGCTTTTGGTTGAGCGGATAAAAAAGGGTGAAAAAGCCATTGAACTTGGCTGTGGCATGGGTGGGCTACTTACAAAACTTGATAACAAGGGTGTAGATATAAGCGGAGTTACGCCAGATAATAGTCAAATTGCCCATATTTCAAAACAGTGGCCACATATCAAAACACATAATTGCAAATTAGAAGATTTGGAATTGCAGGGCTTGGGAAAATTTGATGTAGCTATAAATTCTGAATCTTTTCAATATGTTGATATGCAAAAAGGCATTAATAAAATCGATCAATTGCTTGATGAAAGCGGGCGATGGATTATGATTGATTATTTCCGTCTAAAAGCTGATACAAAAAATAAATCTGGCCATATTTTAAGTGAATTTGAAGCCGCAATAAAAGAAAATGGCTTTAAAATAGTTGAGCGGGTTGATATTACTAAAAATGTTTTACCCACTTTGCAATATGCCTATATTTTAGCGAATAGCTTAGCACTGCCTGTAGCTGATTTTACCATAAAAAAATTCTTTCTAAGGCATTCATTTTTTGAGTATCTCTTTTCACCAAAAGTCAAAAATTTACTAGATAATGTTCGTCTAGATACAATTGATGCTGATGTTTTTGTAAAAGAGAAAACATATTTACTGCTCACCATTGAAAGAGCATAAATTATAAAACTTCATTGGTATTTTTAAATTAGTCACTATATGAATGTGATAGGTTGTTTTTTAAGCATAACCGATTCTTTTGCATGACTAAACTTACATGACTAAACTTGCATTAATAAAAGGCATTTTAAACTTGGACAAGAATGATAAAAATCATCACGAGCATGAACTACATGTTGGCAATATTACTTTTGGCCGCCGTTTAAGAAATTATTTTCTTACTGGCCTAATGATTGCAGGGCCTGTTGGCATAACACTTTATATTGCTTGGTCAATCATTCGTGCGGTTGATAATTTAGTCAAACCGCTTATTCCTGCTCAATATGACCCTAATAACTTTCTTCCCTTTGATGTGCCAGGGTTTGGCCTTGTTGTCGCAGTTGTCGCTATCATGGCTTTGGGTTTTTTAACGGCAAATTTGGTTGGCCGTTCATTATTACAATTTGGTGAGAGTATTCTTGCTCGCTTGCCGATGGTGTCGACACTTTATGGTGGTTTAAAACAATTGTTTGAAACTGTCATGACGCAGAGCAATAAGACATTTAGACAAGTTGGAATAATTCAATATCCACGCCCAGGGATTTGGGCAATTGTGCTGATTTCTACCGAAGCAAAGGGCGAAGTTGCCGCCAAAATTGATGGTGATGAATTAATGGGTTGTTTTTTACCCACCACACCAAACCCAACCTCAGGCTTTTTGTTATTTGTGCCTAAAAAGGATATTACCATTCTCGAAATGGGGACAGAAGACGCAGCCAAGCTAATTATTTCAGCAGGCCTTGTAGCCCCAGAATATCAAAAACAAACAGCGGCTTTGGTAAAGAAAGCAAAAGCTACAAAAAATACAAAACCTGCTAAAAAACCAATGACTAAAAAAAGCTAAGATTTTGCACTCATCCCAAGCTAGTTTTTACAAGCCTTAACTATCCTAAAATATTTTAAGAAAATTGGCCAAGGGCATTCAAGTTTAAAACTTAACCAGATTTAATCAAAGGAATGGCTAAATCCTTCCTAAATATATAGAGCAAAGTGCGAATTGCTTCTCCTTGTTTGCCAGATAAATTTGGGTTGTTAGCAAAAATCTCCTTCGCATCAATATGCGCCTTTTCTAACAAATGCCGATGCACATCAGGCACAGCTAAATTATAACCAGGCATGCCAGATTGCCTAGTGCCAAGTACATCTCCTTCACCTCTTAATTCAAGGTCTTTTTGGGCAATGATAAACCCGTCATCGGTGTTTTTTATTGTATCCAGTCGTGCTTTTGCTGTTTCATTTAATGGCTCTTTATATAATAAAAGGCATGCGGAGCGTTTTTCACCCCGTCCAACCCGTCCCCGTAATTGGTGCAGTTGAGAAAGGCCAAAACGCTCAGCATGCTCAATAATCATAATGCTAGCATTTGGTACATCAACCCCAACCTCAATAACGGTTGTTGCAACCAATATTTTTATCTCACTTGCAACAAACCGCTCCATGATGGCGGTTTTTTCTTTTGCACTCATACGGCCATGAACCAAAGCAACTTTATCGCCAAATACTTTTTTTAATTCATTAAATCTATCTTGTGCTGAAACCAAATCAAGCAAATCAGATTGTTCAACAAGTGGACAAACCCAAAATGCTTGCGCTCCCTCTTCGATGCGGTTTTTTAGGCGTGCCACAACTCGTTGCAACTCAGATATTGAAAGAATAGCAGTATCAATAACCTGCCGCCCAGCTGGCTTTTCTTTCAAAATAC
>JAMONZ010000033.1 GCA_027066315.1 Hyphomicrobiales bacterium | reverse complement strand
ATATAAAGCAATGGGTGGCTTTGCGACAAATGGCATAAACATGAGCAAGCTAGAGAGCTATATGGTTGATGGATCATTTACAGCAACGCAATTTTATGCCGATATTGAGGGACACCCAGATGATAAATCAGTAAAATTTGCATTCGAAGAGCTCGAATTTTTTACCGATTTCATAAAAATTCTTGGGGTTTATCCTAAGGGAGATAAATAGCCTTTATCTTTAGCTCGCTTTCTCCTTTGCAATGTTTCCCTTGCAATTAGCTCTTTCATTTGCCAAATAGTGTTTGGGAGGCTGGTGGCGGACATGTTCCTCGCCAACTGGGTCAGGTCCGGAAGGAAGCAGCCCTAACGAGATTTATATGGGTCGTTGCCAGTCTTCTACTTTTTTTAAATGAAAATCAAAACATTTCCTAGCGACTTTGGCTGTTAGGCCTTAAAGTGGCTTGATGATAAGCGATTCTTTATATTTTGCAAAAAAGGTTGAGTGAATAATGGGTGAGAATGTTTCCCCCTATCTTGTGTTGGCACGAAAATATCGCCCATTAAGTTTTAACGAGCTGATTGGGCAGGACGCTATGGTGCAAACTTTTGCAAATGCCTTTAAGTCTAATCGAATTCATCATGCTTTTATGCTTACTGGGGTGCGTGGAGTTGGCAAAACCACTACGGCTAGAATTTTAGCTAGGGCTTTTAATTTTGTTGATGAAAATGGTGCAAAACCAAATATTGATTTAAAAACTAATGGCGAGAATTGTTCAGCAATAATTGATGGTAATCATGTTGATGTGATTGAAATGGATGCGGCATCAAATACTGGCATTGATGATATTCGTGAGATTATTGATTCGGTAAAATATGGCCCGGTTTCTGCTCCATATAAAGTCTATATAATTGATGAAGTTCACATGTTATCAAAACAGGCATTTAATGGTCTATTAAAAACGCTTGAAGAGCCTCCCTCTTATGTGAAATTTATTTTTGCGACCACTGAAATTCAAAAAGTGCCAGTTACAATTCTTTCACGCTGTCAACGCTTTGATTTGCAGCGTATTAATGCTGATGTTATGAGTGAATATTTGCTTACGATTTTAGAAAAAGAAAATATTGCAACTGAAAATGAAGCTCTTTCTATGATTGTAAGAGCGGGAGATGGCTCGGTGCGAGATTGCCTCTCGCTGCTTGATCAGGCTATAGCGCATGGTGATAGCAAGTTAGAGGCTAAAAATGTAAAAACCATGCTTGGGCTGGCTGATCGCTCGGCGATTATTGATTTATTTGAGATGTTATTTAGTGGTAATATTTCGCAAGGGTTAGAGCTTTTTGAAAAGCTATATAATGGTGGGGCTGCCCCGCAGATTATTATTTCAGAACTAGCTGATTTAGTTCATTTATCTACTCGATTTAAGATTATTCCAGCTTCAATTGATGATGTTTCTTTAACTCCCGATGAGATAAAGCGAGTTCCTGATATTGCTAATAAATTAGGCATGGCTGTTTTAACTCGTAGCTGGCAGATTTTAACTAAGGGGCTTAATGAAGTTAAAAATGCAGCTAATGATAAACAATCTGGTGAAATGGTGTTGATTAGGCTTGTTTATGCTTGTGACTTGCCAACTCCTGATGAATTAATTGAAAAGATTGAAAAGCAACAAAAAATACAAGCGCAACAGACTTTAAATAACCCTTCTTCTTTAAGGGGGAATGAAAATGCAAACACCAAAGCGCATGGGGGGGCAAATCTTGCTCTTGCCCAGCCAGTTTCGCATCAGCAAATTAAACCTGCTTCAAAAGTTATCTCACAATCAATCCCAATGCCAACTTCTTATGCTGAACTTGTTTCATTGGCGGCAAAAAACCGAGATTTATCTATTAAATATGCACTTGAAAATGATTTAAAGGCAGTTTCTTTTGAGTTGGGGCGAATTGAAGTGGCTTTGGTTGAAGGGGTAAACCCGAGCATTATTGCAACTCTTGCAACACGGCTAAAGAGTTGGACTAATCGGGTGTGGTTGGTAACAATCTCCTCGAAAGAGGCTTTGCAGCCAACCATAAGAGAGAGCCAAGATGCAGAAAAGCAAAGTGAATTTGATGCAGCCTATGAAGATGAATTGGTGAAAGCAGTTTTGGAAGTTTTTCCAAGCAGTAAATTAGTTGATGTTAAAATTAGAGATTAAAGATTAGATATTTAACGAGTTAAAAGGATAAATTTATAATGATGGATATGATGAAAAAAGCGCAAGAGTTGCAGTCCAAGGTTAATGATTTGCAAGAAGAATTGCGTAATAGCGAAATTACTGGCTCTGCTGGTGGTGATATGGTTCAGGTGATATTAAGCGGCAAGGGCGAGATGAAGAATGTTAAAATTGATCCATCTTTAGTAAGTGATGGTGATGTTGAAATTATTGAAGATTTGATTATGGCGGCGCATAATGATGCCAAGCAAAGGGTTGAAACAATATCGGCTGAAAAAATGGCAGAGGTGACTTCTGGTCTACCTCTTCCCCCTGGTATGAAATTGCCATTTTAATTTCGGCTTACTTAGTTATCGGTAATTTTATAAGCCATAATGAAAATATTTAACTATGATATTTAGAACTATAAAGAAATAAAAAAGTCAAATGCAATCAGGAGCAGAAATTGAGCAATTGATAATGCTAATGGCACGTTTGCCAGGGTTTGGTCCACGCTCGGCACGCCGTGCGGTTTTGCATCTGATTAAGAAAAAACAAACCCTTATGCTCCCCTTGAGTGCTGCACTTGATAGGGCAGTTGAAAAAGTAGTTATCTGCTCTATTTGTGGAAATGTTGATACTAATAATCCGTGTAAAATCTGCTCTGACCCACGACGTGAAAATTTAGGCCAATTGATTGTAGTAGAAGATGTTGCAGACCTTTGGGCATTAGAGCGAGCGGGAGTTGGTGCGGTGCGCTATCATGTGCTTGGAGGCGTTCTAAATCCGCTTGATGGCATTGGGCCTAGCGATCTTTTTATTGATGGCTTGTTAAAAAGAGCCTTTAATTTTAAGGAAATTATTTTGGCACTTAATGCCACGATTGAGGGGCAAACAACGGCACATTATATTTGCGATCATCTAAATGCGAGTAATATAAAAATTACTCAACTTGCTCATGGCGTGCCTGTTGGTGG
>JAMONZ010000032.1 GCA_027066315.1 Hyphomicrobiales bacterium | reverse complement strand
AATAAGCGCAGGATATGCCAATTTTGCCAATACATTCTCTGGTTGGCGATCAAATAAGGCTTCAACAAATAGCCTAACAAATAAAGATTTCTCAAACGCAGGCATCGGAGTGGCTTATAATGCAAATTCAACTCATGGGGTCTATTGGGTATTATTGCTAAATTAAGAGAAGTTATATGAGTGAAATATTAATCGATACCCGTGGCCAAAAATGCCCAATTCCTGTCCTTAAGCTCGAAAAACAGCTTGAGAATAGCAAGGGGGGTGAAATTATTATTCTTTTATCAGACGATCCAATAGCAAAAATAGACATACCGCTTTATTGCAAAAAAAATGCCCATAAATGTGAAAGCTCAAATGAAGGAACTCACTTCATATTTACTATTAAAAAATCTAAAACCTAACGATTAGGCCTTGGTATAGGATATGGCACAATAATTACTATATTTTGCATAGCTGGTTTTAAGGCAACATGAAATGGTCTTTTTCTTGGTAATGGCACATTTCGCATTTTACCCAAATTTGTAGCTCTATAAGTAAGGGCTGCAATGTTATCATTTAAAAAACTTATCTGCCCCTCTAATCCATAAGGATATAAACGTTTTTGTTCCGCAACATAGGCTTTTGCATTTTCACCACATAAATATGGACGCATATCTTTTGGTTCTGATCCTGCCACATTCTTAAGGCTAGCAATAGATTTTCCTCGCCCTAAAAAATCACCAGAAAAGCCCCTTAACAATAATTGCGCTACCACTTCCCCTCGCTCTCGAGCCGAAGAAGCACCCAAAACTACTGCCAATAATGAGCGATTATTACGCTTAACACTTGCGACAATATTTAACCCAGCAGAACAGACAAACCCCGTTTTCATGCCATTTGTTCCAGCAAAATCAGTTAGTAAATTATTATGGGTTTTCATTTTCTTTTCACCCAATTGAACAAATGAAGTCGCAAAAAGTGGAGCATATTCTTTATGGCTGATTTTTATATTAAGAGCTAAAATTGCCATATCTCGTGCCGAAGTTACTTGCGCCCTATTGTGCAACCCATTCGGATTGACAAAATTTGTAGCACTCATTCCCAGTGCTTTTGCTGCTTGGTTCATTTCTTTAACAAACGCACCCTCGCTACCAGACACAGTTTCAGCTAGCGCAATTGAAACATCATTGGCTGATTTAACAATTATTATATAAAGCGCATCACGAATAGTGATTGCACTATTTTTAGGTAAACCTGATCGAGAAGGAGGGGCTTTTATTGCATTAGAGGTAATGATAACGGGCGTATCAAGCGTTACCTTACCAGCTTTTATTGCTTCAAAAGTAACAAATGCAGACATTAATTTTGTTAATGATGCTGGGTGCCAAGCAATGCCAGCTTTATTTGCATAAAGCACTTCACCAGTTCGTGCATCAACCAACAATTGCACCATAGCAAAACTTGGGCTTACCACCAAAAGCGACATCAAAAGCGATGTTATAAACCAAATATTTCTAAGATAATTTTTCAACTGATCGATAGACTCCAACAAATGGGAGTAAAATATTACTTAAAACCAAAAATGGTGCCCTCCGTCGGAATCGAACCGACACTCCTATACAGGAACCAGATTTTGAATCTGGCGCGTCTACCAGTTCCGCCAGGAGGGCGTTTGAACTGGGCGCAATATAGTCATTGATACTCTCACGTCAATAACATATCTGCATTTTAATCATATCTGCATATGCCTATATTAATCCGCTCTTTAATTGAGTACTAAGAGTTAGTGAATTAATAAGAGCTACAAAACTATAATTTGGAGAAAAATATTGATTAGAAAATTATATGACTGGACAATGTCATTAGCAAAAACCAAAAATGCACCTGTTGCGCTTGGTACGGTTAGTTTTGCTGAAAGCTCCTTTTTTCCAATTCCGCCCGATATTTTGCTCATTCCTATGGTTGTTGCCAAACGCCAACATTGGTTTATTTATGCCTCTATTTGCACGATTGCCTCTGTTTTGGGTGCATTTGTTGGCTATTATATTGGCGCAATGCTTTTTCAAACTATTGGAGCAGCAGTATTAGAATTTTATGGCGCAGCCCATAATTTTGAAAGATTTAAAGATTGGTATGACCAATGGGGTGGCTGGGGCATTTTACTTGGCGCACTAACCCCATTTCCCTATAAAGTTCTAACAATTTTTTCTGGCTCAGTTGGCTTTGATCTTATCACCTTCACAATTGTGTCAATCATCGGCCGTGGCCTTAGATTCTTCACAGTTTCTGCGTTAGTGTATAAATTTGGCGAACCAATTCGTATTTTTATAGAAAAACGCCTAGGCTTGATGTTTTTCTTATTCTGCTTTTTACTAATTGGAGGCTTTGTTGCAGTTAAGTTTTTAATATAGGGTAATATTATGGAAAATCAAAGCATCTCTACAAATTCATCAAGGGTAAACGCTGCCTTTTTAATCGGGTTTTTTACCATTCTTGGGGCTTGGGGGTTTGAACATATTGGAGGTTTTGTGCCTTGCGAGCTTTGCCTATCTCAACGCTTGCCATATTATTTTGGCCTGCCTCTACTTGCTTTGATAGTTATTTTTTGGACAAAAATTCCTACCATGTTTCGCATTATTTTAACCCTTATAGTTGCGGCTTTATTTGCATGGGGTGCATATATGGGCGGCTATCACTCAGGAGTTGAGTGGGGTTTTTGGCAAGGGCCAACATCATGCACAGGCTCTGCTGATGGGCTTAGCTTTGATGCTTTGAATAATATAAATGAAGCAAAGGTAGTGCCTTGCGATCAACCTCAATTTCGCTTTCTTGGCATTAGCTTTGCAGGCTATAATGCTATTATCTCAACCATTATAGCTAGTATTTTAGCCTATTCAGCATGGGGTCAGTACAAAAGAAATAAACAGTCCTAGCTAATAATTTCCTTAATAAAGGCAGAAGCAAACTCTAACCCGTCTTGAGCAATCGTGTGACCAGCTGGGGGCGAAATATGCAGACTTGCCTTTACTCCCAATTTCTTTAATTCCTCGCAAGAAACAACAGACATGCCAACTGGCACAACATCATCATTTCCTCCATGCACAAAGCAAATGGGTGGTTTTGATTTTATTTTATCTTCCATATTTTTTGGCTCAACCAGCCCTCCAGAAAAAGCAATGATACCCATTAATTCCTCATCAAGCCTAAGCCCAACCTCAAGTGCCATCATTGCCCCTTGTGAAAAGCCAGCCAAAATCGTATCTTTCGCACCAAGGCCAGTATCAGCCCAAAGGCTTTTCAAAAAATGCTCTAATGTAGGGCGAGCCTGTTCTGACCCTTTTAGGCGTGAGATGTTTTTTTCAAGATCAAGCGTTGCGCTAGTATCAAGCGCAAACCATTGATAACCCATTGGGTTAATATCGCATGGCTCTGGCGCATTGGGTGCAACAAACATCGCATCTGGCAATAAATCTGCCCAAAACTGGCTAAGCGAAATCATGTCATTTCCATCTGAGCCATAACCATGTAACAAAACCATCAAATGTTTTGCTTGGCCTGTTTTTGCCTTTACCATTGGCCCAGAAAGAGCCTTGATATTTGTGTTTGAGAGGTTCAAATTTTTATTCCTTCTTTATTTTAAAATGTTGCTTTATTTTTTAAAACTGCAAAATAACGCCATAAAAGCCGTGAAGCCGCACCACGATAAGGCGACCATTTTTGTGTTATTTTTCTTGTTAGCTTTTCGTCTGGTTTTTCTTCTAATTCTAAAATATGCCCTAGCATCTTTTGTAATACAAGATCACCAGAGGGAAAAATATCTCCATGCCCAACACAAAATAGTAAATATATTTCAGCACTCCAAACTCCAATACCCTTTAATGCTGTAAGATGGGACATTGCTTCTTTTATTGGTAATTTATCTAGTATCTCATAATCAAGTTCATTGTTTAATTCTGCCTGAGCCAAAACAGCCATCGTATTATATTTTGCCATCGAATAACCACAAGAGCGAATTTCCTGCTCACTAAAACTAAGATAATTTTTTGCGCTTAACTCACCAAGTAAATCAATAAGGCGGTTATGAATTGCATTTGCACTAGCAACAGATAATAGCTGTGAAGTAATAATAGCACTCATGCCCTCAAACCCGCCAGCTCGCCGCCGAAGGGGAACTTCACCCGCCATTTGCCTTGCTGTTTTTAGGGCTGGTTCAAGTAAAATAAGCTCATCAAGATGTCTATTTAATATTTTAAGGTTATTTATTTGCTCAACCATGTTAATATCCATCTAAACTTTTAAAGCGTAAAACAAATGAACCTTAAACCAATATTTCGTTTTGCTCCAAGCCCTAATGGGTTTTTACATCTAGGTCATGCTTATTCTGCATTATTAAACTTTCACTATGCCAAAAAAATAAACGCTGATTTTTTACTTCGGATAGAAGACATCGACCTTGCTCGCTCTAAAAAGGTCTTTATAGATGCAATTTATCAGGATCTTACTTGGCTGGGTTTGAGTTGGCAAAAGCCCATATTGATGCAATCATCAAATTTTAATAGCTATAAAAAAGCCGCTAATCACCTTATAGAGATGGATTTGCTTTATCCATGTTTTTGCACCCGCAAAGAAATTGCAAAAAATGCCATAAAGAAAGACCCAGACGGCGCACCTCTTTATAATGAGCATTGCAAAATTCTTAGCAAAGGTGATGTTGTAAAAAAAATAAGTGATAGTCTACCACATCAGTGGCGATTAAATATGGACGAGGCAATAAAACAAACTGGCAATCTTACTTATCTATCCGCCCAGCCCAATCCAACATCAAAACTTATTGAACATCAAATAAGACCACAAGATTGGGGAGACGTTGTGATTCTACGAAAAGATTATCCGACCAGCTACCATCTAAGTGTTGTCATTGATGATGCGGCGCAAAATATTAGCCATATTGTGCGGGGTAAAGATTTGCAACATTCAACCGATGTACATAGAATTTTACAAAAACTATTAGGCCTTAATAGCCCAATTTACACCCATCATGATTTAATTTTAGATGATGACAACCTAAAATTAGCAAAATCAAAAAACTCTATGGCAATAAGAGATTTAAGAGAGCAAGGATTAAGTGCAAAAGAAATAAAAGAAAAATTTGGTTTTAATCTTTAATCCATTTAAATAACCTAATAATTACACCAATAGAAATTGGAAAAATCATGGCAGGCAAAAATGGTCAAACTAAATAAAATTTATACAAAAACAGGCGATAAAGGCACAACTGGGCTTATTAGTGGGCGAAGACGCAAAAAGTTTGATCTTAGAATAAACACCTTTGGAAGCGTTGATGAAGCAAATGCGCAAGTTGGCAAAATAAGGCTTCTCACCAAGAATATGCCAAAATTTGATAATATGCTGGCTCGAATTCAAAGTGATTTATTTGATCTTGGCTCTGACCTTGCAAACCCAAAAAAAGATACAAAAAAAGAGATTGCAGCCAAAAAAAACCTTCGCACTACCCCTCACCAAGTCAAATGGATAGAAGAGCAAATTGATTATTATAATGCGGATCTTGCCCCACTAAAAACTTTTGTCCTACCAGCAGGAACAGCCCTTGCAGTAGAGTTTCATATTTCTCGAACCATAGTTAGACGAGCTGAGCGATTAGTGGCTGAGCTAATCAATATTGAACCCCAAACAAGCCCCTTTACATTGCATTATCTAAACCGCCTTTCAGATTTATTCTTTGTCATGTCACGCATTGCAAACAATAATGGCAAAGATGATGTACTTTGGACACCTGGGCGTTTTTCTGGCAATAAAAAAAGTAAGTAATAATGTTTTTTCCCCTACATGATAGCAATAAAATTAAGCATATAAAATTTGCCTATGTAAATTACTCGCTTATCGCAATTACGACTATTGTCTTTATATTCCAGTCAATTCTGCCCCAAAATGCTTCTGATGGTATTGTAGTGGGCTTTGGCATGATCCCAATGGTGGTGAATGACCTTATCCCCCAGCAAATTGCGTGGTTTCCAGAGGAATTGACTTTCATTAGCTATATGTTTTTACATGCCGATTGGCTTCACCTCCTCTCCAACATGCTTTTTTTATGGATTTTTGGAGATAATATTGAAGATGCGCTAGGCCATACAAAATACCTTATATTCTATCTCTTATGCGGCGTGTTTGCAGCCATGGCACATTATTATTTCAATCAAGATTCAAATGGCCCATTAATTGGCGCATCTGGTGCAGTTGCTGGAGTTATGGGTGCTTATGTTTTATTATTCCCGTTTGCTAGGCTTTTAGTAATAGCCAAAATCATCATTCCTATCCCTCTAAAAATCCCTGCCTTTTGGATGTTAGGCTTTTGGATTTTAACTCAATTTTTCTTTGTAATAATCGGCTCTGAAGATAACATTGCTTGGTGGGCTCATATCGGCGGATTTACGGCAGGGATAATATTGGCAGTGATTTTAAAGCGAAAAGAATTTCCACTTTTAGGTGGCAGATAAATAGTTAGTAAATATTTTTACTTTTAATGTCATAATCTCTATCAAAAGTAACTTTACTCTTGTTGGAATAAATTATGGAAATATCTGCAAATAGTGCTTTAGCAATGAAGCAATCCGCCAATTTACAAACTGCCACCATCAAGGTCATGAAAAAGCAACATGAAATGCAACAAATTATGATTGATATGGTTGCTCAATCTGCTCGCTCAGCTCCACCAAGCGGGCAAGGCACAATGGTTGACAAATCAGTTTAGAGTAAACTAAAGCGCAATTATAGCATCAATCAACTTAAGCGCATCATCGCTATCCCATTCAGCAGGCCCTTGCAAAACTCCAAGCTCGCAACCGCTATCATCAAGTATTAATGTAGCAGGCAATCCCAACACCACACCATTAGCTTTTAACATATCAAATGATTTATAACTTGGATCAGAATAAAGAGTTAGATTTTCTACCCATATTTCTTCAAAAAATGCCTCAGATTTTTCTTTAGCCTTTTTACCTGTATCAATATTAATCGTTACAACTTCAAATTTATCTTTAGCGTGAACTCCTGCTAAACGATCAATACTCGGCATTTCTTCACGACATGGCCCACACCATGTAGCCCAAAAATTAACTAGAATTGGCTTACCCGCAAAAGCTGAAATTTTTGTAATTTCCCCACTCTCGTCAAGAAACTCCATATCAGAATATCCACGCCCATTGGCAGTTACTAGAAATGCACCAACCTCGCCATCAACCACCTTTGCAAGTGCTGCTTGCGCCTCTGGTTGCGCTTCACAAGTCATAATATCTTGCTTTGCTAGATTAAAAGAGCCATTGCTAAGCAACAAACTCATCGTTATACCAATGCCAATTATAAATAACCCAAACAATAAAAAGATTTTTTTGGGGGATTTTTTAAACGCTTGTTTAATGTTATTTGTCATTTAATAAGTTCACTTTAATCAAATTTAATACGAGGCTTTTTAAATGAGCAATCGCATGTGGGGCGGACGTTTCGCCTCTTCTCCAAACGCAATCATGCAAGAAATAAATGCCTCGATTGATTTCGATAAAAGGCTATATCCTCAAGATATTGCTGGCTCAATTGCCCATGCAAAAATGCTAGCAAAAATTGATATTCTTTCAAACAATGATAAAGAAGAAATCATCAAAGGGCTAGAGGCAATAGGCAAAGAAATTGAACAAAACACATTCAATTTTTCACAAGAGCTTGAAGATATTCACATGAATATTGAAAGCTCTCTTGGTGAAAAAATTGGTGATGCAGCAAAACGCCTGCATACTGCCCGCTCACGCAATGACCAAGTAGCCACCGATTTTAAATTATATGTTCGTGATGTTGTTGATATGTTAATTGAGCAAATAGTCGCATTACAGTCAGCACTCTTGATAAGAGCAGAGCAAAATGCAAACACAATAATGCCGGGTTTCACTCACCTTCAATCTGCACAGCCAGTTGTGTTAGGCCATCATCTGTTAGCCTATATTGAAATGTTTGACCGTGATAAATCTCGCCTAATAGATGCAAGAGTTCGCATGAATGAATGTCCACTCGGATCAGCCGCACTTGCAGGCACGTCTTTTCCTATTGATCGTGATATGGTTGCTAAAGAGCTTGGTTTTGATCGCCCAACCGCCAACTCACTTGATGCAGTTTCTGATCGTGACTTTGTGCTTGAAACTTTGGGAGCAGCCTCAATTTGCGCCATGCATTTAAGCCGTTTTGCTGAAGAATTGGTTATTTGGTCATCGGCGCAATTTAAGTTTATTCAACTATCTGATCAATTTTCTACCGGCTCATCAATCATGCCACAAAAGCGAAACCCTGATGCTGCTGAATTAATTCGAGCGAAAATTGGCCGGATTTTAGGCGCGCACACCGCTCTAATGATGGTGATGAAAGGCCTTCCACTTGCTTATTCAAAAGACATGCAAGAGGATAAAGAGGTCGCATTTGATGCATTTGATAATCTTTCTCTAGCCCTTGCGGCAATGGAGGGAATGGTTGCTGACTTAAAAGTAAATGAAAAGGCCATGTTAGATGCGGCAGGAAGTGGCTTTTCTACCGCCACAGATATTGCCGATTGGTTGGTGCGTGAGGCAAATGTAGCTTTTCGTGATGCCCATCATATCACTGGTGAGGCTGTTGCCTTAGCTGAAAAAAAACAAGTAAGGCTCGATCAGCTTAAGTTAGCGGATTTACAAAAAATTGACAAAAGGATTGATGAGCGGATTTTCTCAATTCTTTCGGTAAAAAATTCCGTAGCCTCACGCACCTCTTATGGTGGCACAGCACCTAATAATGTTCTAGCGCAAGTCAAACTTTGGCAAGATAAACTTAAATAATTAAGAATAGGTCAGAATAAATGAATAGTTTTGAGTATAAAAACGGCTCTTTATTTGCTGAGCAAGTAAAACTCGCAGATATTGCGGCCGTCGTTGGCACGCCATTTTATTGTTATTGCCAAAGCGAAATAATTTTTCATTTTAATGCAATGAAGCAAGAATTTGCTGACCTTTCCCCCCTTATTGCCTACGCTATGAAAGCTAATTCTAATCAGGCTATAATCTCTTTACTTGGAAATGCAGGCGCAGGTGCTGATATAGTTTCTCTGGGTGAGTTAGAGCGAGCAGTTGCAGCAGGGATTGATCCTAAAAAAATTGTTTTTTCTGGAGTTGGCAAAAACGAAAAAGAAATGATGCGTGCGCTTGAATTGGGCATTCATTGTTTCAACCTTGAAAGTGTACCTGAATTAGAACGCCTAAATGATATTGCTGCTAAAATGAATGTCATTGCACCTGTTTCGGTGCGTATCAACCCTGATGTTGATGCAAAAACTCATACAAAAATCTCAACTGGTAAATTTGATAATAAGTTTGGAATTCCCTATATTGAAGCAAATGCAGTTTTTAAAAAAATTAAAAACTCAAGCCATTTAAAAGCCATTGGCATTGATATGCATATCGGCTCGCAAATAATAGATCTTGCGCCCTTTGATGAGGCAATTTCTATATTAGCATCGCTATTTAAAAGCCTTAACGAAAATGGCCATGAGCTTGAACATATAGATATTGGCGGGGGTTTGGGAATTTCTCACGGCAAAAACGATAAAAGTCCTGACCTTAAAGAATATGCAAAAATTGTTCGCTCTCATATTAAGCCACTAAATTGCAAACTAATAATTGAGCCAGGGCGTTGGCTCGTTGGTAATGCAGGAGTTTTAGTAACAAAAGTAGAATATTTCAAACAAGGGGCAAGTAAAGATTTTGTCATTGTAAATGCTGCAATGAACGATTTATTACGCCCAGCTCTTTATGAAGCTCATCACGATATTTTACCGCTTTCAAAACCCCAAGATAACGCAGAACAAATGAAAGTTGATGTTGTTGGTCCTATTTGTGAATCAAGCGACTATCTAGCCCAAGGCCAGTATTTGAACCCAGTAAAGCAAGATGATTTAATCGCAATAATGAGCGCAGGTGCTTATGGCGCAGCAATGGCAGGAACATATAATTCTAGGCCATTAATTACTGAGGTTTTAGTGTTTGGTGATAAATTTGAAACCATCAGAGAACGCCAGACAATTGCTGACTTAATTGCGCTTGATAATGTGCCAGCTTGGATTTAACTCTTTTTATATTGGTCAATATTTTGGCGAACATATGAGACAATTTCAATTGGTTTATTATTAAGAGCGTCATCAACTTTTTCAAGCAAACTTGCTAGAGTAAACGGTTTTGCAATCACATCATAAATTAAAGCATCAAGTCCGTGCGCTCTTTCTCGCTGATCTGCAAATCCTGTCATTAGTAAAATCGTCACGTTTGGATATTGCGCCCCAACCATTAATGCGAGGGCAATTCCATCCATCACTGGCATTTTTATATCTGATAACAACAAATCAAAATTGCCGTTTTCTTTTTCCATAACTTCTGCACCAAGCCCGCCATCTTCAGCAATCATCACTTCATGGCCTTTTAACTCAAGAGCCCTTGATACAAATTCCCGTACATTATCATCATCTTCTGCTATTAAAATTCGAGCCATTTTAATTACTCCATTTTTCTGCAAAAGAAAGACTTACACTTGTTGAACCAAAAGGGGCAGAATTTACCTGAGTTTTAAACTCAATTGTTTCACCCCTGCCAATCATTTGAACACTAGGAGTTGCCCCCCATTGTAATAACTTTTCATTATTAGCACCAAGGATTGTAACAATAATAACTGGCACTTTAATAGGCTCATTTGTGATATTTGAAATCTTAGCTGTTATAGACATTTTTTCTTGAGCATCATTTATAGAGCGAGTTGTCTTTACATCGTTAAACTCAAGTCCAAAAATATTTACATCTATTCCAACAAGCTCATATAATACTGCCATCTGCGGAATAATTCTGACAATATTATTTTTAAAAACAAAGCCTCCAAGAATTACCGATAATAAAATAAACATCATAAAATATTGAGTATTATGTTTGATGCGCGATAAGGGTAAATTTTTTGCCTTGGTTTTATGGCGATGCTGCATGTCTTTTTGGCGTTTACTTTTGGCAAAGTCAGAGTTTTCATTTTCTTCAACTTTTTTGGTCTTCTTATCCTCAGATCGCCTTTTAATTACTTTCTCTTCTGCTTTAGGCTCTATTTCTTCTTCTTTTATGGTCTGCTCTTCTTTTGCAAATTTATCATCAAGGGCTGCCTCATCAGCATCATTAAATAATTTATCATCATAATCTTGTGCCTCAAATTTACTATTCACATCAACTAATTGTGGCTTTTTTATTCTATCAGCTTCTTGTTCAGCATGCGCTTGCCAAGAACGATTGCAACTTGCACAAAGCACTTTACGTCCAACAGAACCAATGGTATTAGCTCCAACTTGGTAGCGGGTTTGGCAATTTGGACAAGTAATAATCATTTTGTAAAAAGCGCAATTTCATTAAGTAATTATGTTTCTTATTTAATAATACAGGCAATGAGTTAAGTTTGTTCAAACGCTTTTACTAGATGATGGATATTTTATTTTTAATTATGCTAAAGTTAGTTTGACTGATTCGGGAGATTAAAGAAGTGATCGAATTTAATAATGTCAGCCTTAGATATGGTGATGGCCCAACTATTTTGCGAGATATTTCTTTTTCAATAAAAAAGGGATCTTTTCATTTTTTAACTGGCTCATCTGGCGCAGGAAAAACTTCCCTTTTACGCCTATTATTACTCTCACTTAAACCAAGTGAAGGGAAAATGAGCATGTTAGGTCAAGAAATATCTAAACTTGATCGTGACCGGTTATTACAATTACGCCGCCATATAGGCATTGTTTTTCAAGAGTTTAAATTACTTGACCACCTAAGCACTTTTGAAAACGTAGCCTTGCCTTTAAGGGTGCTTGGCCAGCAGCCAAAAGAATATGAAGAAAATGTCAAAGAATTACTCAACTGGGTTGGATTAGGTGAGCGTATGCACGCCCTTCCAAATGTTCTCTCTGGTGGGGAAAAGCAACGTGCCGCAATTGCCCGTGCGGTTATTTCACGGCCAGATATTTTATTAGCAGATGAGCCAACAGGTAATGTTGACCCCGAACTATCCGAGCGACTTTTACATCTATTTGCTGAACTGAACCGCATGGGAACGACAATAATTATAGCAACCCATGAATTATCAATGATAAAAAAGTTCAACTATCCACAAATAGCTCTCAAAGATGGTGGGATAATTATCAGATGAATATATTAAACTTTTTAGAGAAAAAAGACATCTCTCCCACACCAATTGTACCAACTCAAACATTAACTTCAAACACTTTGGTTTTTTTAATTGCCATAATGACTTTTTTATCTGCTCTTACTTTTGGTGGACTAATATTAGTACAAAAATCCGCCTCTGCTTGGTCAAGCGATATTAGCCGTGAAGTTACCATTCAAATCATGCCAATTGAAGGTGAGTTGATGGACGCAAACCTACGACTAGCTGAAACAATTGCACAGGCTACCTCTGGCGTATCCAACGCCCAAGCCCTTAGCATTGAAGAAAGCGAAGCATTACTAAAGCCTTGGCTGGGTGAAGAGCTGGATTTAACCGATTTAAATATTCCCCGCCTTGTAGTGGTAAAATTATCAGACCCTCTTAATGCTGATCTTTTGAGCCTAAAAAACGAGTTAAAAATTATCAAGGGAGCAAGGCTTGATACCCATGATGCTTGGCGAGATCAGCTCAACACCATGGCAAAAACTATTATAATATCAGGCATGTTAATTTTTCTACTCATTGTTGTTGCAACGCTGTTAGCAGTGTTTTTTGCAACCAGATCTACTATGTCCTCAAGTCGGCAAACAGTAGATGTATTGCATTTTATTGGTGCTTCAAATCGCTTTGTAGCTAAAGAGTTTGGCTCTAGATTTTTAAGAATTGGGCTAAAGGGCTCTCTAATTGGCGGTATTTCAGCTATCATATTTTACATGTTGCTTGGTTTTATCACCTCTAGCTATTTACCCTCTAGCTCAACAGAACAAATAACCGCTCTTTTTGGAACATTCTCTCTTAGCCTTTGGGATATTTTTGCCATTTTAAGCCTTGTGCCAATCATAGCATTATTAACTGCATATACTTCACGCCTAACCGTGCGTCGTTTTTTAAAACAAATAGCTTGGTAGGAAAAAGTAAAAATGCTCATTCAAGCCATTCGCTCAATAATTTTTTATATTCTTTTCATTTTAAACACCGCCATTGTTGCAATCATTCTTGGCATATTTTCTGCCTTTAAAAAAAGAGGCTGGTATAGTTTTGGCTGGTTATTTGCAAGATATTGGGGGTTTTCTACCCTGTTCTTGCTACGCTATATCGTTGGGATAAAGTCAGACATATCAGGGATAGAAAACTTGCCCAAAGGCGGCGCAATTATTGCAGCCAAACATCAATCTGATTGGGATATTTTTGCACTTTTTCCCGTAGCGCAACGCCCCTCTTTCATCGCAAAAAAACAATTACTCAACATTCCATTCTTTGGCTGGGCGGCTCGTGATTTTGATACAATTTCTATTGATAGATCAAAAGGCTCTGAAGCCATACCTGAAATGATTAAAGAAGCAAAAGCGGCAATTGATCGAGGCTGTAAGATTATCATCTACCCCGAGGGGACAAGAAAAGCCCCATTGGCCGAGCCAGATTATCGCTATGGAATTGCCAAAATTTATGAACAGCTAAACGTTCCAGTCATTCCAGTTGCGCTAAATTCGGGTCTATTTTGGGGACGAAATGCACTTATTTTATGGCCCGGAACAGCAAAGGCAAAATTCTTAAAACCAATTCCTGCAGGCCTATCTTCGCAAGATATGCACAATCAATTAAGCAAAGTGATTGAAAAAAACTCAAACGAGTTAATATTGGAAGCCTATGAAAAAGGCTTAAGTCGCCCAATTTCACCAGAGTTTAGAGAAAAATTAGAAGCATTAAAAAAGCAAAATTAAGTCATCAAGATTTTCCAATAGCGAATTATAAACAGCAAATATGCGCCAATCCATAATGTTGCGCTAGAATAAAGCGTAAAGTCATAAAAAGGCAGATAATTCGCTACAAACCGTAAAATAATAGCTGAAAATAACATCACATATATTGTCGTAATGGCAAAATCAGTTTGAATTTTTCGACCCGAATGACCAAGGCTAACCCTTGTCATCATCGCCATTGTCATCATGCCAATAGCCCCAGCCGTCCATAAATGAAACGCAGAAGCCTTTGGCATATACTCAGGAAAAAGCACAAATATCGCCAGTGCAAGAAAACCAAAAGGCACAAAGCTATACCCAACATGTAACACAAAGACTATCGGCTCTTTAACAGTGCGATCACCCGCCCAGCGTGCTAGACGGATAATGTTTAATATTGCCGCCAAGAACAAAAGACTTGCTACAATTAATGCCTGATCCAAAAAAATCATATTTATCAAAGCAATATTAGAAATAATCAAAATCCACTCATCAAAGCGATTATATGAAACAGGCATGCGCCCTATACCAAATCTCATAAGCCAATTACGAGTAAAACTAGGAACAATCCGCCCCCCAATTAACATTATTATTGCAAGGACAGCTCCAAGACCCAACAAAGGAGGATAATCTATTGATCCATAAACCCAATTATCAATATGAAAGAATATATTTGCAATAAGGAAAATCACTAACACAAAAAGCACACT
>JAMONZ010000031.1 GCA_027066315.1 Hyphomicrobiales bacterium | reverse complement strand
CAAGTTTATTTGGCTATAATAATTTCTACATTAGCAGCAATTAAAGCCTCATTTAGCTCATTTGGAGGGATACTATCGCAAATTATCCGATCAATTTTTTCTAGTGAGCATACTTCAAATGAAGCTAGTTTATTAAATTTTGAACTATCCATTAAAACAGTAACTGATTGTGACTGCTCAATCATTGCCCTAGCAATTTGCGCTTCTTCAATATCATAATCCATTGCCCCAGTACGCCAATCCAATGCTCCAATTGTTAAGACAGCATGGTGAGCCCGAAAGGATCTAATTTGTGAAGTTACCATTGCGCCAACTGTTTGCGAATTATCAGAACTAAACTCACCCCCAAGAAGAAAAACTTGATTATTATTATTTGTACTAGCAACTGTTCTTGCAATCCATGTTGAATTGGTAACAATTGTTAGCCCTGAAATTTCTGCTAATTCTTGGGCGAAATAATGTGTTGTTGAGCCAGTATCTATGAATAAAGTCTCTCCCGTTTGAAATAATTTTGCAGCTGCGTGTCCTATAGCGGCCTTGTTTGTTGCATTTTCACCCATTCGATGTTGAAAAGAGCCTTCGCCAAAAACACGAGGCAGAGTTGCTCCGCCATGAATTTTTTTAATCTTGTCTAGATTTGCAAGGTCAGTTAAATCCCGTCTTATTGTTTCTTTGGAAATATCTAAAAGATGAGCTAATTCTTCAACCGCTACACGCTCTTTTTTTCTAATGATTTCAAGAATTTTTGATTGACGGCGTTTAATTTTCATTTTCAATCCCCATAATCATTATAATCAGACTTGACCGAATAATCAGAAAAAACTACTGTTTAGTCAAAATTAAAGGTTCAAGAATAGCTTGGTATTTTTATGACACTAAACCTAAATAGCATGGATACGTCAACAATAGATCCCTTAACAAGTGATGTTTTTGATATTATTGTGGTGGGTGCTGGGGTTGTTGGCTGTGCAATTGCAAGGCAGTTTACTTTAAATGGCGCACGTGTGGCAGTGGTTGAAAAAGCAAGCGATATTCTTGATGGGGCAAGTAAAGCTAATAGTGCAATTTTACATACAGGTTTTGATGCCCCTATAAATTCAATTGAATTAGCATGTGTAAAGAAAGGCTTTGAAGAATATCATAAAATTCACAAAGATTTGAACCTTCCAATTGAAAAAACTGGAGCGCATGTTGTTGCTTGGAATGATGATGAGCTGGGTAAACTAGATGGTATTTTAAAAAAATCACATCAAAATGGCATAACTGATACAAAAATAATTAGTGCAAAACAGCTTGCTAAAAAAGAGCCAAGCCTTGGGAAAAAAGCACAAGGTGCAATTTTTATTCCTAATGAAAGCATTATTGATCCATGGTCTGCGCCTTATGCCTATTTAAAGCAATCCATTATTAATGGAGGGGAGGTTTTTCTTTCTTGTGAGGTAATTTCTGGGGAGTTTGATAGAAAAATTTGGCAACTAATAACAACAAGAGGGACAATTAAATCACATTTTATAATCAATTGTGCGGGGCTTTATGGTGATAAATTAGACCAAGATTTATTAGGAAAAACAAAGTTTTATATTACTCCACGCAAGGGGCAGTTTGTAGTGTTTGATAAAGTAGGTGCTAGTTTATTAAATTCAATTATTCTTCCTGTTCCCACTGCTCGTACTAAGGGCGTGGTTTTATGCAGAACTATTTTTGGTAATTTATTAGTTGGCCCCACGGCACAAGATCAAAAAAGTCGATCTGATAGCTCAACAGATGAAAAGTCGCTTAAGGAATTAATTAATGCAGGGGTAGAAAAACTTCCCGCCCTTAAGGATATGCCCATAACCGCAACTTATGCTGGCCTTCGTCCTGCTAGCAACTTTAAAGATTATCAAATTAAGGAAGAGCTAGGGAAAAATTATATAACAGTTGGAGGCATTCGCTCAACTGGCCTTAGCGGTGCGCTTGGTATCGCTAAATATGTTTATAAAGTCTATTTAGGCCTTGGGAAAAAACACCAAAAAATTATACACCCAAAAATACCAGCAATTGCCCCAATTTTAGCACAAAATTACAAGCGGAATTGGCAAGAAAAAAATCATGGGAAAATCATTTGTCACTGTGAAATGGTGAGCGAACAGGATATTAGCTCGGCTCTAACTGGCTCATTAAAAGCACGCTCTTTAGCTGGCTTAAAAAGGCAAACCCGTGCAACAATGGGGCGTTGTCAGGGGTTTTACTGTTCTGCAAAAATTGCCAAAATGACACAAGGACTTTTTGAAAATCCTATAGCTAGCGATATTAAGAAAAAGAAAAATCCCAAAGAGGATATTTCAAATGGATAAAGATATTGATGTTTTAATCATTGGAGGTGGGCCAGCAGGATTATCCGCTGCTATTGAATTAAAACGGCTTGGCATTTCACGTATTGTGATAATTGAGCGTGAGGAACAAGCTGGCGGTATTCCTCGTCATTGTGGCCATTTCCCCTTTGGTATGCGTGAATTTGGACGTATATTAACTGGCATGCAATATGCAAAAAAGCTAGTGAAAACTGCTTTAAAAGCGGGGGTTGAAATATTTTACTCTTGTAGTGTTGTTGAGGTTAAACAGGGCGGAAAATTACTCATAACTGATAATGATGGCATGAGAGAAATATCGGCCTCAAGAGTGATTTATGCAACTGGTGTGCGTGAAAAACCACGCTCTGCTCGGCTTATCTCTGGCTCACGAGCGCAAGGAATAATTAACACTGGCGCACTTCAAGCGATGGTCTTTTTAGAAGCCCAAAAGCCGTTTGAGCGTCCAGTAATTATTGGATCAGAATTGGTAGCTTTTTCGGCAATTCAAACTTGTAAACACGCAAAAATAAAACCTGTTGCGATGATTGAAAAATCAAAAAATGTTACAGCCCAATGGCCAGTGGAATTATTTGCGCCAATGTCTGGGTTGCCTATTTATCGGCAAACAAAATTGCTTAAAATCATTGGCGAGAAACAAGTAAGCGCAGTTGAAATTGAAGATCAAAAAGGAAAAAAACGGCTTATTGAATGCGATGGCGTGATTTTATCTGGTGACTTTACGCCTGAAGCAAGTTTGGCAAGAAGCGGGCATTTGGAAATTGATGCTGCAACAAATGGTCCAAAGGTAGATCAATATGGGCGTTGTTCTGACCCCAGCTATTTCGCTGCTGGAAATATTCTAAGGCCAGTTGAGACATCGGGCTGGAGCTGGAATGAGGGCAGAAAAATTGGGGCGATTGTTGCTGCTGATTTAAAGGAAAATATAAAAAAGAATGTAGGTGAAATAAAAATCATCACTTCAGGTGATTTAATAACCTACGCCATGCCACAAAAAATATCATTGCCAAATAACTCAGAGCTTGGAATGGAAAGTGTGCAACTAAGATTTAACCGCCGTGCAAAAGGCAATTTAATTGCACTGGCTGACGGAAAACAAGTCTATTCAAAAAAGCTAAAAACATATCCGCAAAAACGGGTCTTAATTCCGATAAATAGGCTTGTTGGTGATAGTAAAGCGGGTGAAATAGAATTAAAATTTGAGCAGATTTAAATCTAAGCAATGTTGAGCTAGATAGCTTAAACCCTTGTTTGTTGCTTGGGATGAGGGGGTTGGAGTTTGTTGTTTAGGATTGCGGGGTTGGATTTTATTTTATACCCTAACAAAAAAGCCCGAACATTTCTGCCCGGGCTTTATTAGTTTCATAAATGAGTAGTTTTTGGTGAGTTGGCTTAGAAGCCCATTCCTCCGCCCATGCCGCCCATTCCGCCCATGTCAGGCATTGCAGGGGCTGCAGATGCTTCTTGTGGAATTTCTGCTACCATTGCTTCTGTGGTGATTAGCAATGAAGCAACAGATGCAGCGTCTTGTAGTGCAGTGCGCACAACTTTAACTGGATCAACGATGCCCATTTCAATCATGTCGCCATATTCAGAAGTTTGGGCGTTATAGCCAAAAGTTTCTGTTTTGCCTTCAAGCACTTTGCCAACTACGATAGATGCTTCATCGCCTGAGTTTGAAGCGATTTGACGAATTGGAGCTTGTAGCGCACGACGCACAATGCCAATGCCAGCTTTTTGGTCAGCATTAACGCCAGTTGCTTTAAGATCAGCCGATGCACGAAGAAGCGCAACACCGCCACCTGGTACGATGCCTTCTTCAACAGCTGCACGAGTTGCGTTTAGTGCATCTTCAACACGATCTTTACGCTCTTTAACTTCAACTTCAGTTGCGCCGCCAACTTTAATCACCGCAACACCGCCAGCTAATTTAGCCAAACGTTCTTGAAGTTTTTCACGATCATAATCAGATGTTGTATCTTCAGCTTGTGCTTTGATTTGTGAAACACGACCTGTGATGTCATCTTTTGATCCTGCACCATCAATAATGGTTGTAGTTTCTTTAGTGATTTCAACTTTTTTGGCAGTGCCAAGCATATCAAGAGTTACATTTTCAAGTTTAATGCCCATTTCTTCTGAAATAAGCTGACCACCTGTAAGAATTGCAATATCTTCAAGCATTGCTTTACGACGATCGCCAAAACCTGGGGCTTTAACCGCTGCAACCTTTAGGCCGCCACGAAGACGGTTCACAACCAATGTTGCTAGTGCTTCGCCGTCAATATCTTCTGCAATGATTAAGAGAGGACGAGAAGATTGCACAACGCTTTCAAGAATTGGAAGCATTGGTTGAAGGCTTGATAGTTTTGATTCATGAAGAAGAATAAGCGGATCATCAAATGAAACTGTCATTTTTTCTGGGTTTGTTGCAAAATATGGTGAAAGATAACCACGATCAAATTGCATGCCCTCAACAACGTCTGTTTCTGTTTCTAGTGATTTTGCTTCTTCAACAGTGATAACGCCTTCATTACCAACACGTTGCATTGCATCGGCAATTTGCTCGCCAATTGCACTTTCGCCATTGGCTGAAATTGTGCCAACTTGTGCAATTTCTTCAACAGTTGAGATGTCTTTTTTTGCTTTGCCAAGATTAGCAACAACCTCGGTAATAGCTAAATCGATACCACGTTTAAGATCCATTGGGTTCATGCCAGCTGCAACTAATTTTACGCCTTCAGTTACGATAGCTTGTGCAAGTACTGTTGCTGTTGTTGTGCCGTCACCCGCTGTGTCATTTGTTTTTGATGCAACTGAGCGAACCATTTGTGCGCCCATGTTTTCAAACTTATCTTCAAGTTCGATTTCTTTAGCAACAGAAACACCATCTTTTGTAATGCGCGGTGCGCCAAATGATTTATCGATAACAACATTGCGACCTTTTGGGCCCAAGGTTACTTTTACCGCATTGGCAAGAATATTTACGCCACGTAGCATTTTGTCACGGGCTTCGGTTGAGAATTTTACTTCTTTTGCAGCCATTTTTTAGCTCCTTTAAATTTTAAAAAATATTTTTTTGATGAAGGTTTAGGCTTCAATAATGCCCATGATGTCACTTTCTTTCATAATCAACAGATCTTCATTGCCGATTTTGATTTCTGTGCCACTCCATTTGCCAAATAAAACACGATCACCTGTTTTTACATCAGGAGTGATATGCTTGCCATTTTCATCACGTGCGCCAGCACCAACAGAAGCAATAATGCCCTCTGATGGTTTTTCTTTTACTGTGTCAGGGATAATAATGCCGCCGGCAGTTTTTTCTTCGCTATCAATGCGGCGAACGACTACACGGTCATGTAGGGGACGAAAGCTCATATTTTTTCCTCTTATATATTAATAATTACTTATCCAAAATTGGACTTGTTTGTTTACCCAAGATTGGGCGGCGAAAAATGCTTGTTAGCACTCTGTAGTATAGAGTGCTAAGCGTTAGAGGTGGATATATGTCTGCTAAGTCAAAAAGTCAAGGTTTAGCTTTTTGTGTGACCAATAATATTTGGCTTTTTGCAGGTATGGTTTGAGCATTCTAGCTCTAGGGTTGAATGATGAATATCAAAATTCTCAACAAGCATTGATTTTACACTTTCTTTGATAATATCTGCATTTTCCCATTCCCCTTTTTTAAGGGCGATATGAGCCTCAAGAGCGTTTTCATGCTCTTGCATTTGCCAAAGGTGTAAATGATGGACATTGGCAATTCCTTTAATAGCGGCGATATTATCTATGATTGTTTTTGTTTCAATATCTGGTGGGCTTCCAAGCATTAAAATGCGAATTACTGGGCCGATTTCTGCAAATGACATCCATAGGATATAACCAGCTATTAGCAAGGTTACGGCAGGATCAATTAGCCGCCAATCATATAGTAAAATTAAAGTGCCAGCAAAAATCACTGCGACTGAGCCTAGGGCATCTGCAACATTGTGTAAAAATGCAGCACGGATATTCATTGAATTTTTTGATAATGAGAAGGTTAAAAGGGCGGTAACTAAATCAACCGCTAAGGCAATGCCTGCAATGATTACCACAATCCAGCCATCGACATCCGCGGGGTTGAAAAAGCGCAAAATTGCCTCATAGGCAAGATAAAGACCTATCACAATAAGGGTGGTATAGTTTATTAGGGCGGCGACAATTTCGGCTCGTCCATAACCAAAAGTCATATCGCCGGTTGCGTCACGGCGAGCAATTTTTCGGGCGAAAAAGGCAATTATGAGCGAAATAGCATCGGAGAAATTGTGAATTGCATCGGCGATCAGTGCTAATGAGCCTGATAATATTCCACCAATTATTTGAGCAACGGTTAGAACAAGATTTACAACTACTGCCCAAAAAACACGTCCATCGCCTGCTTCTGGGTCAACGTGGTGATGATGATGGCCTGCCATTTTATTTCCTTTATTTATCTATTTTTCTCAACTATAATCTCTCTAGTAACTAGAGGGTCAAGGGAAAAGAAAAATGTTTTCAATCGGGCAGTTATCTAAAAAAACTGGAGTGAAAATTCCGACTATTCGATATTATGAGCAGATGGGAATTATTGATGCTCCGATGCGATCAACAAGTAATCAGCGCAGATATAGCAATGATGAAGTTGAGCGGCTTTCATTCATTGCTCATGGGCGAGAGTTAGGTCTTTCAATTAGAGATATTGGTGAATTGATTGAGTTAAACTCGCACCCTGATAAGCCATGTTCTGAGGTTCATAATATTGCAAATAGACATCTTTTATTGGTTCAATCACGTATAAAAAAACTTAAAAGCCTTGAAAAAGAACTTAAAAGAATGGTTGGGCAAGATGATGGCGGGAATATTGGCCAATGTTATGTTATTGCGTCTTTGGCTAATCATGGCTTATGTAAGAATAAGCATTAAATAGCTCTCAAAAATTATTTGTGCTTGTTTTTTTTTGGCGATATTTGGGTGGGATTTTTCTAACTTAGCGGATTGGTGAATCCTTTCAATTCACTGCGTTTCAATATTTGTTACAGCCTATGATTTTATCAATTGCAATCGGGGTGTGTTTGATTGTAGTTTTGTCATTATATAAGCTATTTGTTAGAAAATTGGATAATGAATTGGTGTTTAGATGATTTTACTGGCTTCTTTTTTCCCGCTTTTTATTTGGCTGGTTTATTCTTTGCTTAATGAGCGTTTTAATGGCTCTCGCCCTTCGCTTTCTCGTTTGATGAATTTACAGCGTCGTCGTTGGGTTGAAAATGCTGTGCATCGTGATACGGCAATTGATGCAATATTATCCTCCTCTTTAATGAGCTCGGTTTCATTTTTTGCTTCAACCACTGTATTGTTGATATTGGCTTTATTCGCAGTATTTGGGCAAGTAGAAACGTTGCATCAAGCATTATTAAGTATTAGGCCAGATTTAAGCATTCAAATTATTACAATACAGCTGGTTGTTTTGCTTATTACTTATATTATTGCATTTTTATTCTTCACAATGTCATTGCGCCAGTTTAATCATTTTTGCATTATGCTTGGGGCGGCTGATCATTCTGATGATGGATCTCCTGATGAAATAATTGCAATTGCTGAACTCAATACAATTGCTGCGAGGAATTTTAATTCAGGTATTAGAGCCTATTATTTCTCGGTTGCGATGTTGATTTGGTTTATTTCGCCAATAGCTTCTATCATTGCAACTATCTCTATCGTTTCATTTTTAATTTATCGTGATTATTTTTCATCAGCTCGGGCTTTGATTGAGAAAATTACCGAAACTGAAACTAGATAAAGTTTAAATTAAATTTAGCTCGTTTTTTTCAACTAGGCTTCATGGCTTAGATTTAGGTTTGATAAATAAGCCTAAATGGAGAAATAGTTTGTTTAAAAATTTAAAGCTGGCTTTAATATTGAGCATAACTGGATTAATGAGTTTTATTAGCACCCCAGCTTTTGCAAAAGGGGCGCAATGCTCACCACGTTTCATTGCACAAAATATTCAAACGGCAGTTTTAGCCCTAAAAGCTACTCAATATTGTAAGGGGGTTGATCTGCCATATAGTGCGGCTCAGGCTAGTAGGCGAGTTGATTCATTAAGATGCGGTAACGATGCCTCAGTTCTGCTTGATGACTTGATAAATGACTATGATGGCAAATATAAATCTATAATGAGTGGCACTAGCAAGCAGGTTATTTGCAACAGAGCGGCTTTGTTAAAAGCTGAGATTTCAAAAAATTAGGGTGATGAGTTAACATCACCTAAATTCAAACGGTTTTTAAAACAATAATGAGTAATTTAAAATTTACTTACCTGAGTTAGAAAAATGCAAAAGAAAATTAACTAGACTTTGTTTTTTCACTTATATATTTATCCAGAGCTTTGCTATCTCTATCAGAAATAAACAGACCAAGTTTTGTGCGTCGCCATAAAATATCTTCAAGCGTCATTGCCCATTCGTTTTCTATTAGATAGTCAACTTCTTTTACGCTTAAATTTGCACCAAAATTTTCACCCAAATCAACAAATGACTTTGCATCACCTAAAACATCGCTGGTTAATGTGCCATAAAGTCGCACCATGCGTTTGATTTGCGAATGAGCCATGAAGGGATATTGTTTTTTCAATCTGTCGACTAGAGTATCAAATCCGCCAATTGCAAAATCACCGCCAGGAAGAGAAGAATTGGCAGTCCACTTTTCTCCCTTTTGGCCAATGATAGTTTCTATCTGCTCAATTGCCTCTTCGGCTAAATGACGATAGGTTGTGAGCTTGCCGCCAAAAATATTTAGCAAAGGTGCGCCACCATCTGTTTCTAATTTTAAGACATAATCTCGGGTTGCTTCTTGTGCTTCGTCTGCGCCATCATCATATAGAGGGCGTACGCCAGAATATGCCCAAACAACGTCTGAACGTTCAACTTTTTGGCGGAAATAATGAGAAGTTACATTGCAAAGATAGTTTAGCTCGTCTGAGCTAATAGAAACGTTAGAGGGGTTGCCATCATAATCCACATCGGTTGTGCCAATAAGAGTGAAATTCTCTTGATATGGAATAGCAAAGACAATGCGGTTATCGGCATTTTGGAAAATATAACACTTATCATGATTATATAACTTATTGACCACGATATGGCTGCCTTTTACGAGGCGAATATTTTTTACTTTGTCTTTGCTTTCATCGATAAAGCTATTTGAAACAATATCTGTCCATGGTCCGGCGGCATTAATTAGAGATTTCGCTTTTATGGTTTTGGTTTTATTAGTTATAAGGTTTTTGACTTTAATTTCCCATACGCCATCTGTTTGAAGGGCAGAAATAACCTTGGTTCTTGTGTTGATAGAAGCATTTTTATTTGCTGCATCTTTGGCGTTTAAAATAACTAATCGAGCATCATCAACAAAACAATCTGAATATTCAAAGCCGGTTTTCGAATTTGCTCTAAGTGGTTTACCTGCTGGATCTTTGGTAAGGTTGAGAGTTTTTGTGGGAGGAAGTTTTTTTCTACCCCCAATATAGTCATAAAGAAAAAGCCCAAGCCGAAGAAACCATTTTGGGCGCAGGTTTTTTTCATACGGTAGAATGAAGCGCATTGGTTTGATGATGAATGGAGCCATTGCCCATAAAACTTCACGTTCTTTTAAGGCCTCACGAACAAGTGAAAATTCATAATGCTCAAGATAGCGCAAACCGCCATGAATTAGCTTTGTGGCGGCAGAAGATGTGCCAGAGGCAAGGTCATTCATTTCTGCCAAATAAACTAAATGGCCACGCCCTGCTGCATCACGTGCAATGCCAGCTCCGTTTACTCCGCCACCAATGATGAAAATGTCGTATATTTTTTTTGTGATTTTTTTTGACATAATCTTAGCTTATTTTTTAATGGCAAATAGTTATTTTATTTGCTTTACGCCTCAAAAGAAAAATGAGCAATATTAATATTGCAAGTCTTTATTTAATTGGCATGGCGGTTTGGGCTAATTCTATCCAATATGAACAACCAATGGGGATTATTTCATCGTTAAAATCATAGGTATCCTCGTGCAGTCCTGCGGTGTTTCCTTGGCCAATAATAATATAAGCACCTGGTCGCTCGTTTAACATATATGAAAAATCTTCTCCCCCCATTGTTGGGCTAATATCGCGGATAACTTGCTTTTCACCTACAATTTGTGCGGCTATATCGCCAGCGAAGGTGGTTTGTTTTGGGGCATTCACCGTTACAGGATAGCCTCGACGGAAATTTAATTTAGCTTTTGCGCCAAAGGCGGCAGCAGAATTTGGCACAAATTCATTCATGCGTTTTTCCATTAAATTGCGTATTTCTTCATCAAGAGTTCGTACTGTGCCTTTTAGAGTAGCAGTGCGAGAAATTACGTTATAGCTATCATTGGCTATCATAGCAGTGACAGAAAGAACGGCATTTTTAATTGGGTCAACATTGCGACTAACAAGCGTTTGTAACCCAGTAATCATGTGTGCTCCGGCTACCAGCGGATCAATGGTTAAATGGGGCATTGCAGCGTGGCCGCCAACGCCTTCAATTTCGATAGTGAACTCATCAGTTGCAGCCATAATGCCACCCTCACGAATAGCAAAAGAGCCAACAGGAAGCCCAGGAAAATTGTGCATTCCATAGACTTCATCAATGTTGAATGTTTCCATTATTCCGTCCTTGACCATGGCATCGCCGCCGCCGCCGCCTTCTTCTGCTGGTTGAAAAATTAGTGCAACTGTGCCATCAAAATTGCGAGTTTCGGCAAGATATTTTGCCGCCCCTAAAAGCATTGCTGTGTGCCCATCATGACCGCAGGCGTGCATTTTACCATCAGTTTTTGAGGCATAATCTTTGCCTGTTTTTTCAAAAATTGGTAAAGCATCCATATCGGCTCGAAGGCCAATAGTTTTGCCGCTTTTATTGCTTTTGCCTTTTATGGTGGCAACGAGGCCTGTTTTGCCCAAGCCTGTGACAATTTCATCAACTCCAAAAGATTTTAACAATTCTTCAACCTTGCCAACGGTGCGATGAACATCAAACAGTAATTCTGGGTTGGAATGGAAGTCATGTCTCCATTCAGTAATTTCTGCATGGAAATCTGCTAGACGATTAATTATAGGCATGATGATTTTCCTCTTAGTTAAAATTAAAGGGCTATTTGACACTTAAAAAAATCTTCACGTCAAGTCTTGAAATAGATAAAACTTGCTCTTGAGGCTTAGAATAGTAAAAGAAAATATGAGGTTTTAATTTTGGGGCAGAATATGAAAATTTTGGTAGCTGTAAAGCGGGTTGTAGATCATAATGTGAAAATTCGCATTAAGTCCGATAGTCAGAGTGTGGATAAAGATAATGTTCGCATGTCAATGAATCCTTTTTGCAAGCATGCACTTGAGGAGGCGGTTCAGATAAAGGAGAGTGGCAAGGCTGATGAGGTGGTTGCTGTTTGTGTTGGATCAAAAAAAGCTAGTGATGTTTTATTAACCGCTTTGGCCATGGGGGCAGATAGGGCAATTTTGGTGCAGAGCGATGCAGAATTAGAAACATTAGTTATTGCAAAACTTTTGCAAAAAATTGTGGAGCAAGAAAAACCTGACCTAGTTTTAATGGGAAAACAATCGGTTGATATTGATGCCAGCCAAACCCCGCAGATGCTGGCAGGTTTGCTTGATTGGGGACAGGCAACTTTTGTTTGTAAAATTGGAATTGATGGGAAAAAACTTACTGTTACTCGTGAGGTTGATTATGGGTTGCAAGAGCTTTCGTTAAATCTACCTGCGGTTATTAGTGCTGATTTAGGACTTAATAAACCTCGCAATGTTGCTCTGCCAATGGTTATGCGGGCAAAAAAAAAGCCGCTTAATATTTTTCAAGTTGCAGATTTTGAGGTTGATATTAGCTCTCGATTAAAAATTGAAAAAATCTCTGAGCCGCCAACTCGAAGCGGGGGAAAAAATATTACTTCAATAGATGAGCTTGTTGATGAGATAAAAATAATAAGCGATAAGTTGGAGATGGTGAAATGAGCATATTAATTTTAGCAGAATATAATGAAAATATCTTATCTTCCTCAACTTCACGACTTGTTGGAGCTGCAAAAAAAATTGGCGGTGAGATTGATGTTTTAATTGTTGGTGATGATGTAAAAAATTTAGCTCAACAGTTAGCAAAAATTGCTGGGGTGAACAAGGTGTTGTTAGCAAATGATAGGGTATTTAAACATCAAAAAGCTGATGTTTTGTGTAAAATTTTAAAAGATATTATTATCCCGTATTCGCATTTTTTTGCTTCTTCAAATAGTGTTGGAAAGGCCGTTATTCCACGTCTAGCGGCAGAGCTTGATTTTATGCCTATTTCTGATGTGATGTTTATTCATTCAAAAAATAAGTTTGATCGGCCTATTTATGCAGGTAATGCAATTGAAACAATTAGCACTAAAGAGAAGAAGATTTTAGCAACCATTCGCTCGTCTGCTTTTGTACCTGTTGAGCAGGGAAATGATGCAAAGATTGAAAATGTTAAAATTGGTGAAATCAAATCTAAAGTTGAATTTATTAAATCAACTAATGTAAATAGTGATAAAGTTGACCTCTCTACTGCAGCAATTGTGGTGGCTGGTGGGCAGGCGTTTGAAAGTAAAGAAAATTTTCAAATGTTATATGAATTGGCAGATGTTTTAAACGCTGGAGTTGGTGCAACAAGGGCGGCAGTTGATTTAGGTTTTGCGCCAAATGAAATGCAAATTGGGGTTAGTGGAAAAATCATTGCGCCAGAACTTTATATTGCGATTGGAATTTCGGGCGCTTTGCAGCATTTAGCTGGCATAAGTGGAGCTAAAAAAATCATTGCGATAAATTCTGATGCTGATGCGCCAATGATGAAGCAAGCAGATGTTGCGCTGGTTGGAGATTTAAAAACCATATTGCCTGAGCTGATAAAAAAATTGGCACAATAAGCTAATTATGCGAATTAATTGAATTGCAAAAATTATTCATCGGCCTATAAAGAATTTGATCTAGTTAGAGTTAAAGGAAAAATCATGTTTGAAACTCTCAAAAAAGCTCCAGTTGATAAAATTTTTAAATTACTTGGTGAATTTCGTGCTGATGAGCGGGACGAAAAAATTGACCTAGGGATTGGAGTGTTTAAAGACAAAAATAAGCAAACGCCAATTATGCGTGCGGTGAAAAAAGCTGAGAAGCAGATTTTTGATGAGCAGACAACTAAGACCTATGTCGGGGTTTCGGGTAATCGTGGTTTTTGTGATAGTGTTTCTGATTTAGTTTTTGGCGATAGCGTTGATAAATCTGCTATTCGCTCGGTGCAAGCCCCTGGTGGCACTGGCTCGCTTTGGGTGTTGTTAACATTGATAGCCCGCGCTCGCCCAAATGGAAAGGTTTATGTGTCCGATCCATCATGGCCAAACCATTGGCCAATGTGTGAGTTGGCTGGGTTAGAGCCGAATTTTTATCCATATTTTGATGCTAAAACAGGCAAGGTGAAATTTGAAGAAATGATGGCCACTCTTGATGGTTTAACATCAGATGATAGTGTTTTATTGCATGCTTGTTGTCATAACCCAACTGGGGCAAATCTTACTAATGAGCAATGGGATATTGTAGCAAAAAGCCTTAAAAAAACGGGAGCTTTTGCACTGGTAGATTCAGCTTATCTTGGCTTTGGTGAAGGGTTAGAAGAAGATGCTTATGGGCTTAGAAAACTTGCATCTGAACTAGATGAAATGATGCTTGCTTTTTCTGCTTCAAAGAATTTTGGGCTATATCGTGAGCGGGTTGGGGTTGCTTTTTGCATTACGAAAAACCCTGAACAGGCTGACATTGCTTTCTCGCAAATGGGAAATATTGTGCGTGCTTCATTTTCTCAGCCGCCCGATCATGGCGCAGAAATTGTGCGGGTGATTATGGCAGACCCTGCTCTTAGGGCAGAATGGGAAGCTGAGCTAAAAGATATGCGTGAGTTTATTGTTCGTATTCGTGAGAAACTGGCTTTGGCAATTCGTGAGCGATCAAATTCGTCAAATTTTGATTTTTTAACCGAACATATGGGCATGTTCTCGTTATTGGGTTTGAGCAAAGAGCAGGTTGATAAAATAAAAAAAGAAGATGCCATTTATATGCTTGATGATAGTCGAATTTCTATTGCGGGTATTCCTGAAAATGAAATCGGAAAAGTTGCAGACGCAATTGTGTCTGCACTTCGTTAATCTATACTTTTTAAGGGATAAGTGAAATTTTTATGAGTGATAAATCTTTAGAAAAAAAAATTCGCAAACTACTTGCTAATATAAGTATTCCTAATGATGGAAATCTAGCTGATTATGCGGGCTTAAGTGAAATAATAATTACAAAAAAAGCTATTGCCTTGGCAATTGAAATTTCGCCGCAATTAGATAAAGAATTTATGGCTGTCCGAAAAGAAGCACAAGAAGC
>JAMONZ010000030.1 GCA_027066315.1 Hyphomicrobiales bacterium | reverse complement strand
ATGGGAAGCTGAGCTAAAAGATATGCGTGAGTTTATTGTTCGTATTCGTGAGAAACTGGCTTTGGCAATTCGTGAACGCTCAAATTCGTCAAATTTTGATTTTTTAACCGAACATATGGGCATGTTCTCGTTATTGGGTTTGAGCAAAGAGCAGGTTGATAAAATAAAAAAAGAAGATGCCATTTATATGCTTGATGATAGTCGAATTTCTATTGCGGGTATTCCTGAAAATGAAATTGGAAAAGTTGCAGACGCAATTGTGTCTGCACTTCGTTAATCTATATTTTTTAAAGGGATAAGTGAAATTTTTATGAGTGATAAATCTTTAGAAAAAAAAATTCGCAAACTACTTGCGAATATAAGTGTTCCTAATGATGGAAATCTAGCTGATTATGCGGGCTTAAGTGAAATAATAATTACTAAAAAAGCTATTGCCTTGGCAATTGAGATTTCGCCGCAATTAGATAAAGAATTTATGGCTGTCCGAAAAGAAGCACAAGAAGCGATTGAGGCAGTGGCAAAGGGACGAAAAGTTATGGTTTCGCTCACTTCTAATGAGCCAAAACAACAGGCAAACCCTGCGCAAACTAGCGCACCCAAACGTAGCGCAATTAATAAACAACCCGTTGCGGGAATTAAAAAAATCATCACAATTGCATCAGGCAAAGGGGGGGTTGGCAAGTCAACCTGCTCGGTAAACCTTGCTTTAGCTCTAAAGGCAAGCGGGCTAAAAGTTGGTCTGCTAGATGCTGATCTTTATGGTCCTTCAATTCCAAAATTATTAAAATTAGAGGGAAAACCTGCATCTCGAGAGGACGGAAATTTTATAGCTTTTGATGCTTATGGTATAAAGGCAATGTCAATTGGGCCTATGGTTGAAGCAGACAAGGCGGTTGTTTGGCGTGGGCCAATGGCAACTTCTGCGCTTCGTCAGCTTTTGCGTGAAACCGATTGGGGCGAGTTAGATGTGTTGGTGATTGATTTGCCTCCGGGGACGGGAGATATTCAAATTTCTCTTTCTCAACAGGTTGAAATTGATGGGGCTGTAATTGTTTCAACACCGCAAGATTTGGCGTTAATTGATGCAAAAAAAGCTATCTCTATGTTTTCAATGTTGGATATTAAAATATTGGGTATCGTTGAAAACATGAGCTATTTTGTTGCTCCTGATACTGGTAATCGATATGATATTTTTGGCCATGGTGGAGCAAAAATTGCAGCACAAGAAATGGATCTTGACTTTTTGGGTGAAGTCCCTCTGGTTATGAATATTAGAGAAAAATCCGATGCTGGCGAGCCTGTTGTTGCAACAGAGCCAAACTCAGAGGAAGCAAAAGCCTTTATTAATATTGCAAATAAATTGATTAAAAATTTAGCTCTTTAGGGTGTTTTTTATTGGGTAATTACTAGTTTGTAGATGGATTAAGAACTACAAAATAATAATTTTGTCTTGAGTGTCAAATTTATCAAAAAATAGTATAATGGAATAAGAATCAGTTTAGCCTTATTTGCGGCAAGGGGCATTTTGTGCAGATTATTGTCTATTTTTTTATATTTTTATTTGGCGTAGCCTTTAGCGTTACGGCATATTTTGCATTGACTTTTACTATGGTTGAGGCAGTTTTAAGCGGGTTTATTGCGGCCTCTTGGGCTGTTATTATTTATGAGAGAAGTTTGCGCCATAGAGCCGAAGCACGGCTTGAAAAAGGGATTGAAGATTTATCAGCTTTGCTTTCAACCGATGCAAAAGCTGGGCAGATCCTATCAAAGCGAGTGAATGTTATTTCCGAAGAAAAAGCAGGCGATCGTCTTGAGGTCATGGAAGCCGATGTTTCTGTTTTAGGGACAGTTGTTCGCCAAGTTGCAGAAGCAGTTGCCCAGCTTGAAGAGGCACAAGAAAAAATTGCCCAGCAGATGAAGCAAGGATCGAGCGGGGAAAATTTTAAAACTGAGGGTATAATTAAAGAGCCATCTGTTTCAGCCAGTGATGTTAAAAAGGCAATAAAAGATAATAGAGTAAATTTTTATGCACAACCGATAGTAAGCCTGCCTCAACGTGAAGTGCAGGCTTATGATTTGAAAGCCTATCTGGAATTAGAGAATAAAAAAACTATAGAATATAATGAATTTATTCGAACGCTGGGCAATGATGCACTTGTTAGGGAAGTTGATAAAATTGGTTTCACTCAGGTAATCAAATTTGCTAAAAATAACCTTGAAGAGAAATCATTGTTGAATTTTTATATTCCCATTTCAAAAGCATCATTAAGTAATAATAGTTTGCTTAATTGGTTGGTTGACCAGCTTGAAACTAGCAAGGCTTTGGCTCAATCTATTAAGTTTGTTATTGAGCAAGTTCAATTGGATAGTTTTAACTCTTTGCAAAAGGCTAAGCTGGCTTTGCTAATTGATTGTGGAGCAGGTGTCTCAATAGCGAATACTGATACATTGCGGCATGATTTTGCTGTTTTAAATAAAGCTGGAGTTTCTTCAATAAGAGTTGATGGGGCAACATTTGTTGATAACCCAGAAAAATATTCTGATTTTCATGGTGCTGATGTTGCTGATTATATTGCACGCTATAATATAGATTTAATTATTTGCGATGTTAATAGTGAAGAGCAGGTTCTTATCTTATTAGAAGATGGAATTAAGCTGATAAAGGGGGATTATATTGTTCCCTTTAGTTTAGCATCTAGCATGATTGAGGTTAGTGATAATCTTGAGCAAGCAAAAATAGCTAAATAGTTTTTGGATTTCATATGAATAAAAATTATTATGAATTGAATAATCTGTCCGATATTTCTGATGGATATGATGGAATATTAAGTGATATTTGGGGTGTGCTTCATAATGGCATAAGGGCTAATGAGCAGGCGGTTGCAGCTTTGGTTAAATATCGTCAAAAAGGGGGCAAGGTTATACTAATAACAAATGCTTCTAGAACTCGCCCTGCTATTCAAAAAATGCTTGATAATATGAATATCTCACGTGATGCATATGATGGTATTGTTACATCGGGTGATGTGACCAAGAAAATTGTAGCTTCATATAAGGGGCAGATAATTCATCATGTTGGGCCAGAAATGGACAATGCTATTTTTGATAATATTGATGTCACAAAAGGGATAGCAAAAAATGCTAGTTGTGTGGTTGTTACTGGGTTTGATGATGATGAAGAAACGCCTGATGATTATGATGAGCGATTAAAATTTTGGCTTGAGTTGAAACTGCCAATGATTTGCACCAACCCAGATGCAATTGTTGAAATTGGCGATAAGATATATTACTG
>JAMONZ010000029.1 GCA_027066315.1 Hyphomicrobiales bacterium | reverse complement strand
ACCCACCTTTTTCCATTCCAGCAGTCATTGCGGTGTCTGTAGGTCCTGGTTTGATAAGAGTTGCGCGTGCTTTAACTCCCTTGCCTGCAAACCTGTGCGCAATCCCTTGCACCAAAATTTCAATACCAGCCTTACTCGCTCCATAAATATAATTTGAACGCCGACCTCTATCACCTGCAACTGAGCCAAGCACTATTAATGAGCCAGCATTCTCTTCTTCTAACAGATTTGCAGATGCAAGAGCCCAAGCACTAGTTGAGGCGAAATTTACTTCGATCATTTTTTGAGCTAGCTCAGGGTCATTCTCTGCCTCGCTCTGCTCACTCATTATGCCATAGCAGATTAAAATATGATCCAATCCACCCATTTGTGCTTTTATGTTATTTAGTGTTTTAACTGGATCAGCTTTAGTGAAATCAACTATTAAAGTTTCAACGTTTTTTGCCCCCTTTAGACGTAAATCAGCAGCAATTTCATTAAGGTGATTTTCATTTCTACCAAGCAAGGTCAACTCTGCTCCCTCTTGTGCATAAATGCGAGCAGTTGCTTGTGCTATGCCAGATGCCGCTCCTAAAATTGCAATTTTCAATGGTGATTTTGTCATTATTTACCTTTAATTCTACGCCAAAATGATGAGTTCATTCCCTCATCAATATATTTTTCAAATTTTTTCAATTGTGGATAGCCTGCTTCAATCATTTGAGCAGAAATTCGACCATCTTTAGCAGGATAATTTCGCCCCCTTGCTTCTTTTACAATGTCATCAAGTCTTGCAAGCAAATCTAAAGTAGATTTGCCCTTATTTGGAAAATCAAGTGCTAAAGTTGTCCCCTCAAAGGGAAAGGACATATATCCAGTAGATGGTATTTTTCCCAAAGTTTTCAAAACAACCAAAAACGATCCCTGAGCTGCTTTTGCAATTTGCTCAAGCATTTCCTTTGTTGCATCTTTTGCTACATCTGTAGGCACAACGCTTTGATATTGATACATGCCACGTTTTCCATATAGCTTGTTCCATTTTCCTATAAAATCCAAAGGATAAAAAAATGGGAAACATGATATTTGGCTGAGGTCTTTTTTTCGTCCACCTGCGGCATAATAAACCTGATTAAATGCTGCTATAGAAAAGCGGTTTAAAGCAAAATTTGGAGCATCAATTGGAATGTCTGGTAAAGACAATCCTTTTTCGATTGATAAATCACCATTGATAGAATGGTTGGCTCGAGAGAATAATCCCCGCCCCAAAGATTCACCCTTAGCTAAACAATCAATCCAAGCAACGCTATATTCAAAATTTTTCTCACTTTCTTTTGCAAGCGAAAAAAACTCGTCTAAATTAGCAAATTTGATGGTCTCAGCATCCATTAAACTAGATTTAATTGGTTTTAGCTTAAGTCCAACATAAGTTATCACGCCAGTAAGTCCAAGGCCGCCAATAGTAGCTTTAAAAAGACCTATGTTTTTATTTGGGGTGAGTTTGTGAAATGAGCCATCGGTGCGCATTAAGCCAATTTCATTTACAAAATTGCCAATAGTGCCAGCATTAGAATGGTTTTTCCCATGCACATCATTAGCAATTGCTCCCCCTAAAGTTACATAGCGAGTTCCGGGGGTAACAGGCAAGAAAAAGCCTCTTGGAATAGAGAAATCAAGAATATCTTCTAAACTAATTCCAGCTTGCGCAAATAAAACCCCAGTTTTTTCATCAAAACTTATAAGCCTATTTAGTGCTGTCATATCAATAACAGCACCATTATCGTTTAGGCAACTATCACCATAAGAACGCCCCATGCCAATAGCTAATAAGCCATTTTTATTTGCTGAGCCTTGTTTGATAATATTCTCTAATTGAGAGGAAAATTTTGGAAATGCAATTTCATGAGATGCATGTAATGTACGACCCCATGAAACTTGATTATCATATTTTATATAATTATTCACATAGCCACCAAGAAAGAGAGTGCAACAACAGCACCAAGCGCAATACTGGTTTTATCCTGTAAGGCAAAGTCAACTGGATCATCATTCATCTGGCCTCTATGCGTTAGTAGCCAAATTCTGCCCAACCAAATTGCGACGGCCATCACTATTCCCCACAAAAAATCTGGCCGTGCATATCCAACAATCTCAAATGCTTCAAATTTCATATAAAGAACAAGTATAAGCAAAGAGGCAACGCTAGAGCTTACCCCAAAAACTAATAATAATTCAGCATCAGAATATATATAACCTCTACCACTAGAGGCTTTTTCAATTGAAGATTTCATTTGTAATATTTCAACTTGGCGTTTTGCCACAGCAAGCGAGAAAAAGAAGAACATTGAAAATACTAATAGCCAATCAGATAAAGCAACGCCTAATAATAACCCACCCATAACAATACGAGAAGTGAATAATGTGCCAATTATGAATGTATCAAGCATAGGTATCTTTTTTAACCCAAACGAATAGCTAAGGGTAATGACTAAATAGCCAAATAGTGCAAAGGCAAATGCTGGCTTTAATAAAAACGCTAGAACTAGAGCAATAGGAATGGTTATTAAAGCAATTATTAATGCATCAGATATAGCAACAGCTCCGCTTGCAATTGGCCTAAAACGTTTGGTTGGGTGTTTCCTATCAGCATCTAAATCTGCAAGGTCATTTATTAAATATGTTGATGAGGTTATTGCAAGCAATAATAAAAACCCAAGAAATGTTTGAGAAATAATATTCACATCAAGGAAGGAGTGAGATAAAATTAGTGGAATAAACATTAAGACATTTTTTGCCCAATGTTTTACTCTTAAGGCCTTTGTCCATATTCTAAAGCGACTTTTTGCATGCTTAATTTTATGCTCATACTCGCCTGCTATTGGCTTATTTAAAGATTTTCCTAAAGCCTTTGCCTTTTTTGTAACATTCTTACTAGCACCCACTAAAATTATTTCATCAGATTCTTCCCAAACAGCTAAATCAGCAGAACTATCACCTGCATATATGAATCCCTCAGGAAATCTTTCTTTTAATAGAGCAGCCTTTGTTTTTCCTTTTAGGTTCACATTGTCTTTTGTTCCAATCACCTCATCAAAAAGCCCCTGATGATATTTTGAAACTGCATCTGCAACTCGTGAATCAGCAGCCGTACAAAGAACAATATATGCTCCTTGTTCTTTTGAATGCTGTAAAAACTCGATTAAATCAGTTTGGTAATTTAATGATTCAACTTTCAACAATATTTCTTTAGCATTATAAGATTTAAAAGCTGCTTTGCCCTTAAAGAGGGCAGTGATTGCACCTGGAATTTTCTTCACATTACTAAAAAGAAGCAGTGCAATCTGCTCGTGTAAGGTGTCAGTATTTGCTAAAGTTCCGTCTAAATCTACCGCAATAACTTGTGATGACATTGAAAAATATCCTTTATGATATCTATATTCATAAGCTAATTATTCATGAATAAACAAGTGCAATTGGCTTATAGGGTAAACATGTATGGTTTACGGCCGACTTATTTTGCTACTTTTTATGATAGGTTAGTGCCATGGCGATGAGGTGACTTAGCTCCTCTTTTGGTAAATCTTTTTTAAAAGAAAAATGAACTGAACGATTGCCGCCATATTTTAGTTCTGGATATTGTTGTTTGAAATCATCAATCAGGCTAGTTTTGCAATTCACATAGATCGCAAAGTCACCACCATTTTTATTGCTCGCATCGATACGAATTGTTGTGCCACTTTTTGTTTCATTTGTTAGATAAGATGGTTGCCCCCATTTCAAACATTCATCAATCTCTCCAACTCCATCGATTTTAGCTCCCACATCAAAAATCAACTCTCTTAATTCAAAGAGCCGCATTTTTATGGGGGTAGGATATGTGCTAAAAACCGCCATCACATCTGTATTTTTTATGGGATATATTGTCATCTTAATAAACTTATTAGCAAACAATAAAACAAATCAAGCTATAAACTATATTGAAGAGAAAATTTATGGAAAAATACTAATGTATATTTTAATTGTTGGGCTTTTAATCTTTTATATACCTCATGCTGGCCCTGTGTTCTTCCCTTCATTTAGGCAAAAGGCAGTTGATGTTCTTGGCCTTTCTAGGTGGCGTATAACTTATTCCATTGCTTCTGTATCAGGAATTATTTTCATAATTTGGGGTTGGATAGTCTATCGCCCAATTGCACCAGATATTTATTACCCACCTATATGGGCAAGTTATATTGCATTGCTTTTGGTTTGGGCAGGTTTTGTGTTGTTTTTAGTTACAAAAAAACAACCAGGGTATATTTTGCAAATTTTTAAAAACCCAATGATGAGTGGAACACTTTTTTGGGCAATTGCTCATTTAATAGTGAATGGCGATCTAGCATCAATTTTAGTCTTTGGAAGTTTTTTAATTTATGCAATTGCCTCATTAATTTTCAATGCCATAAAGGGCAATGTGAAATATAAATTTGTCTCTTATCAAAGTGATATTTCTGCTCTTAGTTTTGGCACTATTATTTATGTAGTTTTTGGTTTTTGGGTTCATGGTTGGCTGTTTGGCGTTACGCCTTTTTAAATGGTTAAATAGCTCAATAAATATCTACTCATCTTTTTTATTATTAAAAGGTAGTAACACGTATTTTGGAACATGAACAATTTGTAACTTGTATTTTTAGGTAAGCTATATATCAATTAACATTAAATTTTTAAGAACAGCTGATTCTTAGCAAGGTAGATCTATGTCAGAAAAAACAACTAAAAAAACAATATTGTTTCGTATCGTTATTATTTTGATTGCGCTTGTTATAGGTGTTGCAATAATTGCAAATTTTGTTACAAAAAAACAACCTCCAAAGAGGGTGCAAAATATTGAATCGCAACTGCCAGTGCAGGTTATAGAAGTTGCTAAACTGCCATTCTATATAAAAGCATCTGGTTTTGGCTCTGCAACTCCTGCAAAAACATACTCTGCTATTTCAAATGTTAAGGGACGGGTGGTTTTTAGACATAAAGACCTTGAGAGTGGAGCTTTATTGTTAAAAGATAGTTTGTTAATGGAAATTGATGATGGTTTATATCAACTTGCTTTAACCGAAGCCAATGCTGAAATTGCTAGCCTTGATGCAGAAGTGGCACAATTAAAACAAGAGGCTATAAATATAGAGGCACTTCTAACACTAGAAAGCCAACGCCTAGAATTAGCTGAAACAGATTTAGAGCGCACAAGCAAATTGGTTAATTCAGGCTCTATTTCTCGAGCAACGCTTGATGCCCAAATGCGTGCAACTTTACAGCAACGCCAAGCCGTACAATCTCTTGTTAATCAGCAAAATATTTTGCCAATAAAGTTAAACCAACTCAAGGCACAAAAAGAGCGGGCTTTAACCAAAAAAGAGCAGGTTAAAAGAGATATAAAAGATACAAAGTTCTTTGCCCCATTTGATATGAGAATTAGTGAAGTAAAAGCTGAAATGCATCAATATATCAATCCTGGACAATCTTTGTTTTCAGGTGATGGAATAGATGTTTCTGAAGTGGTTTTGCAAATGCCAATGCAAAGCCTAAGGCGTGTTTTAACTGAATTGCCAGATGATACACAAAACCTAAATCTATCTAGTCTTTCTAGCTTTGTAAGCCTTGTTGATAAAAGTCAAAAATGGGATGCAAAAGTTATGCGAATTGCAAACGGAATTGACCCCGCCACTCGAACAATAAGAGTGGTGCTAAATGTTGAACAGCCAACAGGTATGACTAGCCAAATTCACAACCCTCCTTTGGTGAAAGGAATGTATGTTGAAGGTGTTTTAAGGGTCAAGGCAGGTGAGCCAAAAATAATTATTCCTCAGTATGCATTGCACGAAAATTGGGTTTATCTGGTTGATAAAGACGCTCGTTTAGAGCGGGTAAAAATTGAGGTTGATTTTATTCAAGATGGAATGGTTGTAGTTAAGTCTGGTTTAAAGGTAGGACAAACAATAATCATTGATGATATTATTCCTGCCATTTCTGGAAGTTTGCTTAAAGCTAATCGTAACTTAGAAGTTGAAGAAAATTTAAAAAATAACGCCCTAGGGAACGAAGTAGTAGGAGAAGCCCAGTGATACGTTGGTTCGCTAGCCACCCAACGGCTTCAAATCTATTACTAATTATAATGTTGGCTGTTGGTATTTTTTCTGCCCCAACTTTATTGCGAGAAACATTTCCAGACTATTCTCCAACCGAGGCAAGTATAAATATTGCCTATCGTGGTGCAAGTGCGGCTGATGTTGAAGATGCAATTTGTTTGCGTATTTCGGACGCATTAAAAAGCGTAAATAACCTTGAGGAGCTTACTTGTACTGCACAAGATAATATTGCAAGTGCAAATGCAAAAATGAAAGCAGGGGGCAATGTTTCTCGTTTTTTAGACGATGTGGACAGCAAAATAAATGCCATTACAGACTTTCCAGCCAATGCAGATGATCCAGTAATAACTCAGCTTTTTACAACTGATTTAGTTCTAGCACTCGCAGTTAATGCAAAAATGTCTTTCGCTGATTTAGAAGTTTATACAAACTCACTTGAGAAGCGTTTATATAAAATTGATAACATTGCAAATGTACGAGTAAAAGGACTTTCGCAACGCCAATGGCAGGTAAAAATATCTAAAGAGGTTTTGCAACAATATGGTCTTTCAATCACCGATATTTCAAACTTAATACGTCAACAAAATATTGATGCCCCATTAGGTACAATCAATACAGATGAACAAGATATTCAACTTCGTTATGTAAATCAAAGTCGCTCGATTGATGATTTAAAAAACTTGGTGGTTTTTTCAGGCAAAACAGGAGCAGAATTAACTCTTGGTGATATAGCCACAATTTCTAATTCTTATGATTTAGATGAAGAGAAAATCTACTTCAATAGCGAGCGAGCGTTAATTCTTGAAATTCATAAGAATAAAGATAGTGATGCTATAAATGTAATGGCTGACATTACAAAATTTCTTGAAACAGAACGCCTAACTTATGGTGATGGTGTAAGCCTAACCATTACCCAAGACATGACTTCTATTGTTGAGGATCGTCTTAAAATGCTGGTTAGCAACGGGATAATAGGTCTTATTCTTGTAGCTTTTGTTATGAGTCTTTTTTATCGTCCACGTTTAGCCATTTGGGCAATTTTTGGTCTTCCTGTAGCTTTTGCCGGCTCATTCACCGTTATGGCGGTCTTTGGATTATCATTAAATATGATAACCCTAGTGGGGCTATTGATTGCAATCGGAATTGTGATGGACGATTCTGTGGTGATTACCGATAGCATTTCAGAAAAATCCAAAGAAGGTCTAGAGCCACTAGAGGCAGTTATCCAAGGCGTTAAGCAGGTTTTACCAGGGGTTTCTTCTTCATTTCTCACGACAGTAGCGGTGTTTGCACCTCTTTCTTTTCTTTCAGGCGATTTAGGCACAGTTTTAGAGGTTATGCCAATTGTTTTGCTTGCCGCACTTGCAGCTTCTTTGCTAGAGGCATTTTTAATTCTTCCCCATCACTTGAAAAAACCAATCTCTCACGCAAAAGAAAATGAAAAAGGTCGTTTTGCAAGTGCAATTGATAATGGCTTTGAGAAATTGCGTGAAGGCATAGGCAAAATTGCTGATGGAGCGATTAGAATACGTTATTTCATTTTGGCTTTATTAATTATCACTCTTTTTGGCTCTGTTGGTTTTTTTGCTGGTGGAAATATTAAAATGGAAGCCATGCCAGCAATGGAAGGCGATGTGCTTGAGGCAAGAATTTTAATGCCGCAAGGTACAAGTCTGGCAAAAACCGAAAAAGCAGTTAAACAAGTTGTTGATGCTTTAGGGCGAATAAATAATTCTCTAGAGCAACCAGATGGGCAAGATTTAGTGCAGGCAGTGCAAGTGCGCTTTAATGAGAATTTAAGTGCTGGTGAATCTGGTGCGCATGTTGCAACTGTTGGTATTGACCTTTTAAGTGCCGAAGTTCGCTCAACTTATTTAGATGTGTTTATTCCTCTTTGGCGAGAAGAGATTGGCGAAATTTATGGCCTAGTAAACCTTAGTATTCAAGAGCCAGGTTTTGGGCCAGCTGGTGTACCAATTGAAATTCGTATTCATGGTGATGATCTTGATAAAATGAAAATGGCTTCTAATGGTTTAGTTGATTATTTAAGCGGGTATGTTGGTGTGTTTAACGTGATGGATAATTTGCGCCCAGGTAAGCCACAACGCCAATATTCAACTTTAGAGGGGGCAAATGCGTTAGGCTTTAATTCGCAATCAATTTCTTCTCAAATGCGCTCCTCAATGCTGGGAGATGTAGTTGATAAAATTCAGCTTGGCGATCAAAAAGTAGAGATTGTTGTTTCTCAAGATGTGCCAGAACATAAAAATCTTGATAATTTAGATAATAGTCTGCTTATTTCAAAAACTGGACAGTCTGTTCCACTAAGCGTAGTTAGCAAATATACTGAAACTCGTGATTGGGCAAAAATTACTCTTATTGATGGAGTTCGCACCGTTATTGTTGAGGCAAATGTTGATGCAAGCAAGGCTAATGCAGGCGCATTGATGGGCGATTTGCAAAAAAATTGGCTACCAGAGTTTGAAAAAGATTACCCAAATTTAAGTATTGAATTTTTAGGGCAAGTGGCATCAACCGCAACAACAGCAAAATCAATTGTTAGAGGATTAGGCATTGGTATGTTGGGCGTGTTCTTGGTTTTATCACTACAATTTCGCTCCTATATTTTACCGCTAATCGTTATGATTGCTATTCCACTGGCTTTGATTGGCTCAATTTGGGGTCATGTGTTTATGGGTTATGATATTTCAATGCCCTCTTTAATAGGAGCGGCATCTTTGGCAGGAATTGTGGTGAATAACTCCATTCTTTTGATGCAGTATATTGATAAATATCGAAAATTAAATATTCCAACAGTTATTGCAGCAGGTAAAGCCAGCCGAGCAAGAGCAAAACCAATTCTTATCTCTACTACCACAACAATTGCCGCCATGTTGCCGCTGTTGGCAGAAAATAGTGCGCAAGCAGTTTCAATTATACCATTGGTAATTTCGTTGGTTTTTGGTCTTTCCACTTCAACAATTCTAGTTTTGCTTGTTTTGCCATCGCTTTATGTTATTTTAGACGATATTGGCGTAACAGGATTTAAGATGAAAGCAAATGACTAACTACCCAAAAACTGCCCGCTCAGTCTGTCCGCACGATTGCCCATCAACTTGTGCGCTAGATGTTGAATTGCTTGATGCGCACACAATCGGCAAAATTCGTGGTGCAAAGGACGACCCATATACTGCTGGGGTGGTTTGCGAAAAAGTTGCAAGATATGCCGAGCGTATTCATCACCCAAATAGATTGCTCCACCCAATGCGCCGAGTTGGCAAAAAGGGGCAAGGCAAGTGGGAGCGCATAACTTGGGATAGTGCCTTAGATGAAATTGCCAAGCGTTTTAACGCTATTGAAGCAGAATTTGGCTCACAAAGCATCTTTCCATATAATTATGCAGGAACAATGGGGCATGTGCAACGAGATGGCATAAAACGTCTTACTAACGCTAAGAATTATTCGCATCAATATGGTACAATTTGCTCACTAATAGGGTGGGGAGGTTATACCGTTGGAACAGGCTTGCTTGCAGGGGTTAACCCTGTGAATATGGCAAAAAGTGACTGCATAATAATTTGGGGAACTAACGCCGTAAATACGCAAATTAACGTCATGACCCACGCCATGAAAGCAAAAAAGAATGGCGCAAAAGTTATTGTGGTGGATATTTATAAAACTGCAACGATGGAGCAGGCAGATATTGGACTGATCATTAAATCAGGCACGGACGGAGCATTAGCGGTTGCCGTTATGCATATTTTGCTTCGTGATGGTCTGGCTGATTATGAATATATGCAAAAATTTACCGATTTTAGCCCAGAGTTTGAAAAGCATCTAGCAGATAAAACCCCACAATGGGCAGCAAATATCACGGGCTTGAGCGTAACAGAAATAGAAAAATTTGCTCACCTCATTGGTAAAAATAAAAAGAGTTTTTTTCGCCTTGGTTATGGTTTTACCCGTCAACGCAATGGATACACCAACATGCATGCGGCTCTTTGTATTCCCGCTATGCTAGGCTCATGGCAATATGAGGGTGGCGGAGCTTTTCATACTAATTCTGGTATTTGGGAGCTGAATAAAAGCCTTATTGAAGGCGCAAGTCTAGCTAGCAAAAAAACTCGCTCGCTTGATATGAGCGAGTTAGGGGCAATTTTAGATGGCAATGAAAAAGCATTAAAGGGCGGCGCACCAATTAAAGCAATGCTGGTACAAAATACTAATCCAGCAGTAGTAAACCCCGATCAAACTTTGGTCAAAAAGGGTTTGCTTCGAGAGGATTTATTTCTGGTTGTGCATGAGCAATTTATGAGCGAAACTGCCGAGCTTGCCGACATAGTTTTGCCCGCCACAATGTTCTTAGAGCATGATGATTTTTATACCCGTTCAGGTCATAGCCGAGTGCTTTACGGCAAGAAAATAATTGATGCACCAGAACAGGCAAAACCCAATCTTTTTGTTATCAATGAATTGGCAAAAATATTAGGTGTTTTTGATGAAGAATATTTTGGAAAAACTGATGAAGAAATGGCCTTAGAAACTTTTGCAAAATCGGGTGATGATAAACTAAAACAAATACAAGAAAATGGCTTTATAGAATATGAAAATGAAGACCAAATAAACCCATTTGAAAATGGTTTTGCATGGCCTGATGGCAAGTTTCGCTTTGCTCCAAATTGGTATGATTTGCTAAAAAAGAAATCCTTGCAGACAAATTATGATCTGAGCAAAATGCCAAAATTTGTCGATCATTTTGATGTGTTAGAAAATACCGATAAAACCCACCCATTTCGCCTAGCAACGTCGCCCGCTCGATCTTATTTAAACACAAGTTTTAATGAAACCCCAACCAGCCAAAAGCGTGAAGGCAAGCCAAAATTACTCCTTCACCCAAATGATGCAAAAACACTAGGCATTAAAAATGGTGACGAGATTCAAATTGGCAATAAACGTGGGCAAGTGATTCTAAACGCTCAAATTTTTACTGGGATTCAAAGCGGTACATTAATTGCAGAAAGCCTGCACCCAAATAAAGCGCATAAAGGCGGGCAGGGCATAAACACGCTTATAGGCTCAGACCCAGTGCCACCATTTGGCGGCGCAGCTTTTCACGATTGCGCAGTTTGGGCGAGGGCAGTTTGAGATAAGCTAACGGCTTTCTTGTTGCCAAGATGCTGAGCGAAGCCGAAGCATCTTAAAGCCATCAACAAACACGAGCCTAAAAATAAGCACTCCAAAAGAATACAATAACCATAATAACACCATAAATTATAATCCCCGCCCTAAGGATATTTGTAGGGATTAAATGCGCTAACTTTGCTGTAACATATCCGCCAATTAACGTGCCAATAAAAGCAATGCTGCCTGCCTGCCAAGCGATTGACCCAGCAAAGGTAAATCGCACCACCGCAATAAGAGAAACAATTGCTGACATAAGCAATTTTAGTCCATTCATTGCGTAAATATCTTTAAAGCCAGCAAGGGCAAAAAATGCCAATAAAATTATCCCCAATCCAGCATTAAAAAACCCGCCATAAAAACAAACTAATGTTAATAGCAAAAGCAAAATAATTGCACCAGTTTTTGCGCCTCTTCTTTCTCCACTAGAGTGAGCAGAAATCCAAGCATTTATTTTAGACCCAAAAGCAAAGAAAAATACCGCCACCGCCATCAGCCACGGCACTACTTTGGTAAATTGAGCATCGGATACTAAAAGCAAAACCTCTGCCCCCAAATACCCACCAATGATAGCGGCTAAAATATAGGCAGGTAATTTGCTTTTATATTTTATAATGTCTTTTTTAAAACCAATCGCCCCACTTACATATCCGGGCAAAGAAGCAAATGTATTAGTAGCATTCGCAATTACAGGCGGCACACCGGCGAGCAAAAGAGCAGGGTATAAAATAAACGAGCCGCCCCCAGCGAGTGAATTTAACGAGCCAGCAATTATTCCTGCACCAAGTAAAAGCAAATATTCCATTTAATTCTCCATAGAAAAAGAATATTTACCTGTAGCTTTTTTGACTTATGTGTCAAGCAAAGTGTTCTCTCACTTCACGTCACCCCGCAGTCACACTGCTTAGCCACGCCCCCCTGTCACCCTGAGCGAAGCGAAGGGTCTTCAACCCACAAAATAAACATTCATCGTAATTTACCGATAGATGTTGCATATTAATAAAATCTAATATACAATATGAGAAAATAATTTCATTATAAGGATCATATTTAATGAGTAAGCAAACCCAACCAATCGAGTTATATTTCTTCCCAACTCCAAATGGCTTCAAAATCGCTATTATGTTAGAGGAGTTGGGTATTCCTTATAATATTAATATAGTTGACTTTCATAAGGGCGAGCAGTTTGCGCCAGATTTCTTAAAAATTTCACCTAATAATAAAATCCCAGCCATTGTTGATCCTGAAGGGCCAGATGGTAAGCCGATTTCAATTTTCGAATCTGGAGCGATTTTGCGTTATTTGGCAAAAAAATTCGATAAATTCTTGCCAAAAGATGAACGTGCAGCAATTGAAGTAGATCAGTGGCTATTTTGGCAAGTGGGAGGTTTTGGACCAATGTTGGGGCAGGCGCATCACTTTAATGTCTTTGCTAAAGAAAAACACCCATACTCAATTGAGCGATATATCGAAGAGAGTAAACGCCTTTATGGTGTGCTAAATAAACAACTTGAGGGCAAAGATTATATCTGCACCGATTTTTCCATTGCTGACATTGCCACAATTGGCTGGGCAAGAGTTAGTGAAAAGCAGGGTGTTGATATAAATGAATATCCAAATGTGAAAAACTGGATAAAGAGAATGAAAGCCCGCCCCGCAGTTGCAAAAGCCTTTGCACAAAGCAAATAATGGCTTTACCCCTCCCTGTCACTCTAGCCCCCGTGTCACCCTGAATCCCCCCTGTCACCCTGAATGAAGTGAAGGGTCTTTCCCACTAAAGAAAGATTCTTCACTATCGTTCAGAATGACATCAGTGCTATTATTATAGTCATTCCCTATAACACTAAGCATTCTTGTTCGCTACAATGAACAATCTCCCAACACTCACCATGAAAGATTCCACTTCTTACTCTCACCCTGAATCCTCACCACCTTAACCCCCCCCTCGCTGTCACCCTGAGCGAAGCCGAAGGGTTTTTGCCGCAAATCAAGATGCTTCGTCTTCGCTCAGGGTGACAGCCAAGCCTCATCTACACTCAAGCTAAGATTCATCACTACTATCTATTTCATGGCTATAAAAACACATTATATCTCCCTCAAAACCAATATAGTTAATGAAGCGTAATCAAAACTGTGGTTTTTTTGCAACATCTTAATTGCAACCAGCCATTTGCAACAATAATAAGCCTTTTAGCTGTTGCTTAGATCTCTCAGACAGATATGTTGTTTTTGCGAATCCATGCATGGGATCGTTTGTCGGTCGCAATGCGAGGGCAGATTAGGGGGAGAGTTTTTAACTTGAAGCCAACTATGTAATCGCATTTCGACAAACTGCTAGATTTTCTAGCGATAAATTAAAACACTTTTTTTGACTTTGGAGGTCAATTATGAAAATTAAAACTTTACTACTTAGCTCAGTAGTTGCAACTGGTCTTTCAACAGGCGCAATGGCTGCTGATCTTGGTGTGCTTACATCTTTTGACGTTTGTGATGAACTTGGCATTACAGGCCTAACTATTTCTTCAGACACAAACTGCCTACAAATTTCTGGCGCTGTTTCTTATGAATTCAATTGGGGTGACAATAATGGCACTGTTGGTGGTGGTTACCTTCATGCTCCTGAAGATAACCTTGGCGTTTCTCCTCTTCATCAAGATTGGTCTTCAGAAGTTGAAGCATTCTTGAAATTTGTTGGTACTGCTGATAGTGACTTTGGTCCAGCTTCTGCAACTATCAAACTTGACTTTGCTGATAATGCAACATGGGTAGACGGTGCTAATACTGCTACTAACGCTAATGTTGTTGTTGTTGACGAAGCATATGTTTCTATTGGTAACAGCACTGTTATTATGGCTGGTAAAAAAGACTCAATTGCAAACACAGATGGCGATGTAGCTTATAACTGGCTTGGTCTTGAGCATGACGATGATGACAATAACATGGAACTTCTTCCAGCTACTGGTGGTCATGTTATTCAACTTATTTCTACTCTTGGTGATAGTGTTGACGTTGGTATCGCTCTTGAAAATCTTCAAGGACAAGGTACAGTTGTTGGTGTAATGAACTATTTTGGTGACAATGTAGTTGCTCACCTAACTGTTGCTGGCAATGGTGCTACAGGTGTATGGGCTGGTCATGCTGGCGTAGAAGTTACTGCTGATGTGTATAAGTTCCTTGTAGCTGCTACATTTGATAACGCAACACCAACAAACAACTGGGGTGTTGTTGCTTCTGCTCAAGCTACGTTTGATATGTTCACTCTAGCTGCTTCTGTTGCTGCTGCTGATGGTGATGATCTAGAACTTGCTGCTTCTGCTACTGCTGCTGTAACTGATACAGTAACAGTTAAACTTGGCGTTCAATGGGATGACCATGACACAACAGTAACTCTTAACGAACAGTGGAAAGTTGCTCTTGGTCTATCAGCTGAAGTTACAGAAACAATCACTATAAATGCTGAAGTTGGTGCTATAGGCGAAAATACTGCTCCTGCATCATCAATAACTTATGGTGAAGTTGGTCTAGTTTGGAATCCAGGTGGCGGTTACTCATCATCTGTAACAGCTGGTGGCAACTCTGCTGGCGCATACACACTTACATATACAGCTGCTAAATCATTCTAAGCTCTATATAAGTAATGTTAAATTTAAGAAGGCTCGGAGCAATCCGAGCCTTTTTTTTACTCTAAGTCTGCTTTTTTACTCTCAGTCTGCTTTTTCTCACTCAGGTATTTTTTATTGTCACCCTAAAACCTCTCCTCCCTGTCACCCTGAGCGAAGCCGAAGGGTCTTTGCCGCAAATCAAGATGCTTCGGCTTCGCTCAGCATGACAGCTAGACTTCAGCTTCTCTCAACTAGGCTTTGCTCAGCATGACAGCTAAAGCTAAAATATTTTGACTTTGTTTTAATAAGTAGCCTCGTTACTTCACTGTAATGCTTAGGCAATTGTCCACATAACTTAA
>JAMONZ010000028.1 GCA_027066315.1 Hyphomicrobiales bacterium | reverse complement strand
CGCCGATGTTTGCTCAATCGTTGCCGCCTGTTTTGTGGTGCGATCAGAGAGATCATTCGCCCCCTCCAAAATCTCACCAGTCGCAGTTTTTAAACCGCCAGAGGTTTCTCGCAACTGACCAACTATGTCAGAAAAGCGATCAACAGTTTTGTTTAATGCGCAACGAACAGATTCAAAATCTTTACATAATTCAACATCAATATATGATGAAGCTAGATCGCCATCAGCTAAATGCCCAAGGCTTTTGCTTAATATTTCCATCGCATTTTTACGATTGGTTATATCTATGGCATATTTAACAACCTTAGTTAACTTGCCGTCTGACCCAAAAATTGGGTTATAGCTGGCTTGTATCCATATTTGACTACCATCTTTCCCAATGCGCTTATATTCACCAGCATCATATTCACCTCTGCCCAACTTTTCCCAAAACAGCTTATAATCAGGGCTTGCAACAAACTCTGGATCAACAAACATAGAGTGATGATGTCCCTTTATTTCATCAATTACATAACCAGTTACGCTTAAAAAATTCTCATTAGCACATAAAATTTCACCGCTTGAAGTAAACTCAATCACTGCTTGCGACTTACTAATTGCATTTATTTGACCTGAGTGATCTAAAGCAACAGTGAGCTGTTTTTGTGTATCTTTCTCAAGCTGTTTTACTAGCAGTCCATTTTGCCTAAATATCTCAACAGCACGAGCCATATCACCAAGTTCATCTTTGCGCTTAGCACCCTTAATATCAACATCTAAATCACCAAATGATAAAGCGTCCATTGTTTTATTTAGGCGTAAAAGTGGACGAGAGATAGATTGAGAAAGAAAGAATCCCAATACACTTGCAACTCCAAGTAAAAGAGCACCTATTAAAAAAATTGTGTTGCGCATTTTGATTAAAGGAGAGAAGGCTTCTTTTGCTCCCTTAACGGCAACCACAGCCCATTTATTTCCCATAAATTCCATATGTTGAGCTGCTACCAATGTTTCCATATCACGATAGGCAAAAGAAGTACCAACGCCACTACCTCCCTCAAGCGCACTAGAAATAACTGGGTCGTTAAATGTTGTTACCAAAACATCATTAAACTCAGTAAAAGAAGAATCAGATAGGAACTGAAAATCATTATTGACATAAAATGTTTCACCCGTCTCACCCATTCCCTCATGAGATGACAATAGAGCATTAATTCCATCTACATTAAGTTGAACAGCCATAACCCCAAGAAGAACATTTTTTTTGTTAAATATAGGAGTTGCCATAAAGCTGGCAGGAGCATTTCCACTTGGGCCATAAGGAGCAAATTCACTAAAAGCTATCTGCCCTGCTTGTTCAAATTTTATTGCTTCTTGAAAAACTTTTCCTAAACCTGAATCTGCCCACGGACCTCCATTTTTGCTAAAATTTGTCGCAAAATCACTTTCCTTAGAAACCGAATAAACCAGAGTGCCATTTAAATCAAAAAGGAACATATCATGATACCCATTTTCAAGCATTTGAGCGCGTAAACCCGGATGCACGCTAGAATGTGTGTAATGGTAAGATACATATTTCAAATTATTTTGTTTTGTTGGAGATGTTCCATTATCTAAAAGATATTTTTCTCCTAAAGGGTGCGGATTTTCTTCAATATACAACCTATGCATTTCAGCTGTTGGATCGCCGTCTAATTTTTCCCAGTTGAATGAAAAAGTGTCTATTGCCTTCTTTATATTTTCTGAGGAAGCTGTAATTCGTAAATCTTTTGCGACATCATTGTAATATTTTGTCAAGGTATCAGTTTTTTGTACTGCAAGGACGTGTAATTCATTAAACGTTTGCTTAGACACTAAGTCAGCTGAAATTGTGTAAGAAGCAACACCAACACCAAGCGATACGAGAAATGCAGAACCAACAATGGCTAGTGGTAATTTTAGTGCAATTTTTAAGGAAGGAAGTTTTAGCATCATACAATATCCCATTTGTTTGGCTAGGCTTGCGTTTAGAGAAGTTCTAAAAACTTAAGTACTTACCCTTAGAGGGTTTTGGTAAAATTTGTGCTAATGGAAAAAATATATACCTAATGGGCAACATGTGTACTTTATTTACGCAGTTGTGAGTTGGTAAAAGCAAACATTCCAAATAGCACGAAGGCAGAGCCAATTGCATGCCAGAGGCTAAAATCTTCACCCAAAATTGTAATTGCTAAAAATATCGTAACCAAAGGTGAGATATTACCCATGATTGCAGTTGGCTCTGCCCCTATCATGCCAATAGAGGTGGAGATTAAATAGGCAGGAATTACCATTGAGATAGTTCCCATAGCAAGCATAAGCCACATTGCACGATGCGAAACCAATAAGTCGCTTATTTCATGAGTTAAAGAAAAATGTATCATCACCGCAACGCCTGCCGAAGTTAGTGCAATTGAAGTGAATAACCTTGCCCCCATTATATCAATCAGCGGTTTTGCAAAAAGTTGATAAAGAGCATAGGCAACTGCCGCTCCAAGCACTAATGATGCGCCAATTATAACATCATTACCTGCAAGTTTTAGATCATGGGCAAAAATCAAAGCAAGGCCTGCATAAGATATTAGCAATGAGAGTATCATTGAAAAACGAATCACACGTTTAAAAAATATTGCCCCAAAAATCACCACAAAAAATGGATAGGTCAATAATATCAATCTATCAAACTGGGCTGAGATATATTCAAGGCCTGCAAAATCAAGATAGGAGGCGAGATAATATCCAACCATTCCTAATATAGCAGTTTTAATTATGGCTGAACGGGGAATGTTAAAATTTACATTTTTCTTCTTGCGGCTTTTATATCCAAAATAGCCAATTAAAACAAAAAAAGGCACAGCAATAATCATTCGCCAAGTAAGCGTGGTTAGTGCATCAACATTTTCTAATAATGCTAATTTTATTACAATACCCTTAGTTGCAAAAAAGCTAGCTCCTAACATGCCAATTAAATAACCAAGCCATGCTGGTTTATTTTGATTAGTCCTTATCAATTCACTATCCTCTTGTCACTAGCCTCTTGTCACTACCCTCTTGGGTGAGCCTCTTTATAGCTTTTTAGCAATTGCTCACTATCAACTTTTGTATAAATTTGTGTACTAGAAAGTGAGGCATGGCCGAGCAATTCTTGGATTGTGCGTAAATCACCTCCCTTTGCTAACAGATGTGTGGCAAATGAATGGCGCAAGGCATGAGGGGTTGCAGAAGGGGGCAAGCCAAGATTTATGCGTAATTGCTCTGCACGCCTTTGAACTAGGCGAGCTGATAAAACACCCCCCTTTACACCTTTAAAAATTGGCTCATTTGAATTTAAAGGAAAAGGGCATAATTTGAGATAGGTTTTTATCGCCTTTGCTACCGGTTCCATTAGTGGCACAAGTCGCATTTTATTGCCCTTGCCTATAATTCTCATTGCACTTGTTTCAATGTCTGCTTGACTTAAAGAAAGGGCTTCAGAAATTCGCAACCCTGCCCCATAACATAGAGAAAGCACAGCAGTATCACGAGCCATTACCCATGGAGTTTCTTCCATATTTTTTATTGAGGAAATTGCATTTTTAGCCTCATCAACGCTTAAGGCTTTTGGCAGGCTTTTGCCAATTTTTGGCGCACGGATAATATTTAACGCTTCGTTTTTCAGTATATTTTGCTGTTCAAGATAGGTAAAAAAACTTTTTATGGCCGAAAGCGACCTAGCTAATGAGCGTGAGCTAACATCACAATTGCGCCGATAGGCCAAAAAACTCCTAAAATCAGCTGGCTTTAAATCTTGTAAAATTTTTAAACTAATAGTTTGCGCAAAGTGATTTGATAAAAACCTAATGAATTGATTTAAATCACGTTGGTATGCCTCAAGACTATTCTTAGCCAAGCGACGCACGCTTTTTATTTCACCAAGCCAAGATAGGATTACCTTGTTGGTTTTTTCATCGCAATAAAGTAAAAAATCGCTCAAACTACTTTTCCTCATATCAATATTTTTATAACCATACTATCATAAGTAATAATGAATGATTTAGGTGACATTGTTGCGGTAATGATTGGGGTAGCGGTTGATACCCCTTTTAGCTATAAAGTTCCATTTTCTATGGAGCTAACTATTGGCTCAATTGTTTTAGTGCCGCTTGGAACTCGTCAAGTATTTGGAGTGGTCTGGGGTAAACCAAAAGATAATAAAGCCCATAATCGCTTAAAAGACATTTCAAAAAAATTCGATACCCTACCCCTCTCAAAGGAATTAATGCAAACAATAGACTTTGTTGCAGATTATACATTGGCAAAAAAAGGCATGGTGTTAAGGGCATGTTTGCCAGATATAAAATCATTAAATAAACCAAGCCCAATCACTGCATATCAATTGTCAGGCAAAAAAGCTGAGCGGCAAACAAATGCCCGCACTAAAGTTATTGATCTTTTAGCCAATGGCATGGCTTGGTCAAAGTCGGCCATTGTTAAAGAAACAAAAGTTAGTCCTTCGGTGATTAAGGGTTTGCTTGAGCAAGGGGTGCTAGCCAAAGTTGATTTGCCTGCACCTGCATTCATCAAAAGCCCAGACCCTGACTTTGCACCTCTTGAGTTAAATAAAGAGCAAAAAGCCGCTTTAGAGAATCTAAGAAATCAAGAGGAGGGATTTTGTGTCACTCTGCTTGATGGGGTGACGGGTGGCGGCAAAACAGAGGTGTTTTTTGAGCGGGTGGCAGATTGTTTGAAGGCAGAAAAACAAGCACTTATTCTTTTACCTGAAATTGCTCTTACAAATATGTTCATTAAACGCTTTACCAAACGGTTTGGGGTTGAACCTGCTCAATGGCATTCTGGCTTGAGCGCAAGCCAACGTTCAAAAACTTGGCGTGCCGTAATGGACGGAAGCGCAAGAGTAGTTATTGGCGCAAGGTCTGCGCTTTTTTTACCCTTTAATCAACTTAGTTTAATCGTAGTCGATGAAGAACATGATGGGGCATATAAACAATCTGATGGGATAAATTATTCTGCTCGTGATATGGCAATTGTCAGGGCAAAATTTGCTGATGCTAAAATTATCCTCTCTTCTGCCACTCCATCTATTGAGAGTAAGAGCAATGCATTGAGCAAAAAATATCAACATGTTTTGTTAAAAACACGCTTTGCGAACGCAAAATTACCAGATATAAAAATTATTGATATGAAGCAGGACGGGTCGCAAAAGGAGCATTGGATTGCGCCAGCTCTACTTGAGGAGATAGACAAAACTATTAAACGTAAGGAGCAGGTGTTATTATTCTTAAATAGGCGTGGTTATGCTCCTATGACACTTTGCAGATCCTGCGGGTATCAATTTCAGTGTGAAAATTGCTCAACTTGGATGGTAGAGCATCGCCAAGCGCATATACTAATGTGTCACCATTGTGGAAAAACAATTTCGAAGCCTAAAATATGCCCTCAATGTGAAAAGCCAGATTGCTTAACTCCTGTTGGCCCTGGAATTGAGAGAATATCCCAAGAGGTAAAGGAACTTTTCCCTTCCGCTCGTCAAATTGTGCTTTCTTCAGATTTAGGCTCGCCTGAGCAGATTAAGCAAAGTCTAAGTGAAATTGAAAATGGTGATTATGATATTATTATTGGAACGCAATTAATTGCTAAAGGGCATCATTTTGAAATGCTCACTTTGGTTGGAGTTATTGATGCTGATCTTGGGTTAGCGCATGGTGACCCACGGGCGGGAGAAAAAACTTTTCAAATTCTAACTCAGGTAAGCGGGCGATCTGGACGAGCAAAGAAAAGCGGAAAAGCCTATTTACAAACATTTTTTCCAGATCACCCAGTAATGCTAGCAATGAAGGCGCAAGATTCTGAGGCTTTTTATGCTTATGAGATAAAAGTGAGGAAAGAGGGTGGCTTGCCACCATTTGGGCGATTGGCGGCATTAATAATTTCTGCATCAAGCCATGATGATGCAACAAATTATGCCCGCTCGTTATTATTGTCAGCCCCAAAGCCAACTAATTTAAAAAATTCAGACGATTTAAAGATATTTGGCCCAGCAGATGCCCCTCTTACATTAATAAGAGGGCGTTATAGGGTGCGGATTTTAATACAGAGTGAAAAAACTTTTGACCTATCGGGATATGTGCGCTTTTGGCTAAAAATTGCAAACAAACCTAAGGGAAATATCAAGGTTCAGGTCGATATTGACCCTATGAGTTTTCATTAGAGAGAAATTTACACAAAAACCTAACTTTAAATACTTGCTAGGTGAGTATTTCATGTGTTAGGGACAGCGCAAAATATAAACAACCTAACATTTATTTGTTGGGACAGCATGTATGGGGAAGTCTTCATTGAGCGCATCTAATTCATCTTTGACTAATATTGCTCTGCCATACGCCAAGGCACTTTATGACTTGGCTATGGAAAAAAAAGCAATTAGTGCGACTGAAAAAAGTCTTATAAATATTGCAAGCCTTGCTGATAAGAATCCGCAATTTGCAAGTATTTTGTCTTCTCCTGTAATTTCGACAAATCAAAAAATTACGGTAATTGAAGCAATTTTGAAAAAAGCAAAGACTTCAGACATTGTTGCAAATTTCATTAGGTTAGTAGCAAAGAACAATCGTTTATTTGCTCTTAATGCAATGATTTTTGCTTTTTCAGATATTGCTGCTAAAGGTCGCAAGGAAGTAACCGCTGAAGTGATTTCAGCAAAACCACTTTCTGCTTCTCAATTAAAATCGCTTAGCCAATCTTTAAAGAAGAAAAATGGCAAAACGGTTAAACTAAAAACTCACGTCGATGCAGATTTGATCGGTGGCCTTATTGTTAAGGTCGGATCTCAAATGATCGATAATTCTTTACAGACAAAATTAAGTGCAATGAAAAACGCAATGAAAGAGGTTGGCTAATGGATATCAAAGCTGCAGAAATTTCTGCAATCCTTAAGAATCAGATTAAAAATTTCGGCAAAGACGCACAAGTTTCAGAAGTCGGTCAGGTTCTTTCAGTGGGCGATGGTATTGCCCGTGTTTATGGTTTGGACAATGTGCAAGCAGGTGAACTTGTTGAATTCCCCGGTGGAATTAAGGGCATGGCTCTTAACCTTGAAAGTGACAATGTTGGTGTGGTTATTTTTGGATCAGACCAAACCATTAAAGAAGGCGACACAGTAAAGCGAACAGGTGCGATTGTTGATACACCAGTTGGTAAAGAATTGCTTGGTCGTGTTGTTGATGGCTTGGGCAATCCAATTGATGGAAAAGGCCCTCTTAAGGCAAAAAAACGCGCTCGTGTTGATGTAAAAGCACCAGGTATTTTGCCTCGTAAGTCTGTGCATGAGCCAATGTCAACTGGTCTAAAGGCTATTGATACTCTTATCCCAATTGGTCGTGGGCAGCGTGAACTTATTATTGGTGATCGTCAAACTGGTAAAACAGCGATTATTATGGATACATTCCTTAATCAAAAACCTGCACATCAGGGCAATGATGAGAATGAAAAGCTATATTGTATTTATGTAGCGGTTGGCCAAAAACGCTCGACTGTTGCTCAGTTGGTGAAGATGCTAGAAGATAACGGCGCAATGGAATATTCCATAATTGTTGCTGCAACCGCTTCTGATCCTGCTCCAATGCAGTTTTTAGCTCCATTTACTGGCACTGCTATTGGTGAATATTTCCGTGATAATGGTATGCATGCCGTGATCGCTTATGATGATTTGAGTAAACAAGCTGTTGCTTATCGTCAAATGTCTTTGCTTCTTCGCCGTCCACCAGGGCGTGAGGCTTATCCGGGTGACGTTTTTTATCTTCACTCTCGCCTATTAGAGCGTTCTGCTAAGCTAAATGAGGCAAATGGTTCAGGTTCACTAACTGCATTGCCAGTTATTGAAACTCAAGCAAACGATTTGGCTGCTTATATTCCAACTAACGTGATTTCTATTACCGATGGTCAAATTTTCTTGGAAACAGATTTATTCTTCCAAGGTATTCGCCCTGCGGTTAATGCTGGTCTTTCAGTTTCTCGTGTTGGCTCTGCTGCTCAAATTAAAGCGATGAAACAGGTTGCTGGCTCGATTAAAGGTGAATTGGCGCAATATCGTGAAATGGCTGCTTTTGCTCAGTTCGGATCAGATCTTGATGTTTCAACTCAGCGTTTGCTTAATCGTGGTGCTCGATTGACTGAGTTGTTAAAACAAGGTCAATATGCTCCACTTAAGACTGAAGAACAAGTTGTGGTAATTTTTGCAGGTGTTAACGGTTATCTTGATGACATTGACGTTTCAAGCGTGGGTGCTTTTGAAAAAAGCCTGCTTGGTGTAATGAATTCAAAGCATAAAAAACTGCTTGATACAATTGCAAAAGAAAAAGCTCTTAGTGATGGCCTCAAGGAAGAATTAAATACTATCCTTGCTGGTTTTGTGAAAACATTTGCTGCTTAAATAATTTAAGCACATAATTTTTGAGGAAATATTGGCTTCATGGCCTCTTTAAAAGACCTTAAAACTCGGATCGATTCGGTTAAATCAACCCAAAAGATCACCAAAGCGATGCAGATGGTTGCATCAGCTAAATTGCGCAAAGCCCAAGAAGCGGCCGAGAGCTCACGCCCCTATGCCGTTCGCATGGGCAAAGTTCTCAACGGTCTTGGTGCTGCTTATGCAACTCGTGATGATGCGCCAAAGCTATTAAGTGGCTCTGGTAGCGATCAAACACATTTGTTAGTTGTTGCAACAGCTGAGCGTGGCCTTTGTGGTGGATTTAACTCATCAATCGCTCGTTTTGCTCGCGATCATGCCAATGACCTTCTTGCTAGAGGTAAAAATGTAAAAATTATTACCATTGGGAAAAAAGGTAATGATAATCTTCGCCGTAGTTTTAAAGATAATATCATTGAGCATATTTCTTTACGTGAAATAAAAAAAGTTGGCTATGCTGACGCACTAACAATTGGCGAAAAAGTTATTGGTCTATTTGAAAGTGGTGAAATTGACGTTGCGACATTATTTTTCTCACAATTTAAATCAGTAATATCGCAAATACCAACTGCTCATCAGCTTATTCCTGCGAAAGTAGAAGTTGATGAGAATGCAAATTCTGATGATGTTATTAGTTATGATTATGAACCAGATGAAGCAACTATTTTAGCTGATTTGCTTCCACGAAATATCTCGGTGCAGATTTTTAGTGCATTATTAGAAAATGGTGCTGGCGAAATGGGCGCGAAAATGAGTGCGATGGATAATGCTAGTCGCAATGCGGGTGATATGATCAACCGCCTAACATTAAATTATAATCGCCAACGTCAGGCGCAAATTACAAAAGAATTGATTGAAATTATTTCAGGTGCGGAAGCACTTTAGACAAAGAGATTAAGGATAAATCTAATGGCAGTTAAGAAAACTCCAGCAAAAAAAGCACAAACAAAAAAAGCTCCTGCAAAAGCAGCAGCTGCTAAAAAGTCACCAGCAAAAAAAGCTGTTGCTAAAAAAGCTGTTGCAAAGAAAAAATCAGCAAACAACAATCCTGCAGGTCATATTGTTCAGGTGATTGGTGCGGTTGTTGATGTTCACTTTAATGGCCATCTTCCAGCAATTCTTAATGCGCTTGAAACTGATAATAATGGCAACCGTATGATTTTGGAAGTTGCTCAGCACCTTGGCGAAAACACAGTTCGCACAATTGCAATGGATACTTCTGAGGGTCTTGTTCGTGGTCAAAGCGTTAGTGATCTTGGTGAGCCGATCACTGTTCCTGTTGGTGACGAAACACTTGGTCGCATTATGAATGTTATTGGCGAGCCAATTGATTTGGCAGGCCCTGTTAAAACAAAAACAAAACGTGCAATTCACCAAGATGCACCTGATTTTGTTGACCAAAATCCAGAAGCTGAAATTCTTGTAACTGGTATTAAAGTGGTAGATCTGCTTGCTCCATATGCTCGTGGTGGTAAAATTGGCCTATTTGGCGGAGCTGGTGTTGGCAAGACTGTTCTTATTCAAGAGCTGATTAATAATGTTGCGAAAGCACATGGTGGTTATTCAGTTTTTGCAGGCGTTGGTGAGAGAACTCGTGAAGGTAATGACCTTTATTATGAGATGATCGAAAGTGGCGTGAATGTTGATCCCAAAGAAAATAATGGCTCAACTGAGGGTTCAAAATGCTCACTCGTGTTTGGTCAAATGAACGAGCCTCCAGGGGCGCGCGCCCGTGTTGCTCTTACAGGCCTTACTATTGCGGAACATTTCCGTGATCAGGGTCAAGACGTATTATTCTTTGTTGATAATATTTTCCGCTTTACTCAAGCTGGTTCAGAAATGTCTGCGCTTTTGGGACGCATTCCATCTGCGGTGGGTTATCAGCCAACATTGGCAACCGACATGGGAACTATGCAAGAACGCATTACAACAACGCATAAAGGCTCAATCACTTCTGTGCAGGCAATTTATGTTCCTGCCGATGATTTGACCGATCCTGCTCCTGCGACTTCTTTTGCTCACCTTGATGCGACAACAGTTCTTAACCGTGCTATTTCTGAAAAAGGTATTTATCCTGCGGTTGATCCACTAGATTCAACATCACGTATGTTAGATGCTGCAATTGTTGGGCAAGAGCATTATGATGTTGCACGCAAGGTGCAAGAAATTTTGCAGCGTTATAAATCATTGCAAGATATTATTGCTATTTTGGGCATGGACGAACTTTCTGAAGAAGATAAATTAGCAGTTGCTCGCGCTCGTAAAATTGAGCGTTTCATGAGCCAGCCTTTCTTTGTTGCTGAAGCATTTACTGGCGCACCTGGTATTCTTGTTCCGCTTGAAGAGACAATTCGTGCCTTTAAAGGCTTGGTGGCTGGTGAGTATGACCATCTTCCAGAAGCTGCGTTTTATATGGTTGGCACAATTGATGATGCTATCGCAAAAGCGCAAAAACTTGCTGCAGAAGCTGCATAAATAATATAGGGATTAGCTTATGGCTGAAGCTATAAAAGTTGAAATTGTATCGCCTGAAAGCCTTGTTTTTTCACAAGATGTAAATTCTGTTACCGTTCCTGGTAGTGAGGGTTATTTCACAATAATGGGTGAACACGCTCCGCTTATGTCAATTTTAAAACCAGGTTTTGTTACAGTTGTACAAGATAAAGACGATAGCAGTTTTTATGTTGGTGGTGGTTTTGTTGATGTTTCACCTGATGGTGTAAGTATTTTGGCAGAAATTGCAAAAACCAGTGCCGATTTTTCTGTTGAGCAAATTGAACAAGAAATAGAAAATGCTAAGAAGCAGTTGCAACTTTCAAAAAATGATGAAGATACTGGCGTTGCTCAAGCAGTATTAGATGGATTTAACAATTTTGCTGATGAAGTAAAAAATATGAAGCCAAGTGGCTTCTAAGATATATTGTTTTTAAAAATAAGTAATTTTAGGGCGCATTCCTTGCGCCCTTTTTTAATTCTTGTAGAAAATTTCTGCCCTAGAGCTGTTTAGAAAATTTAACCACTCGTTTAACCTCTGCAAAACCCAACTCAATATGTGAAGAAATTGCTCGTTCATTATTCAATGATACTTGTGAATTTATCTTGTTTAAATTTTTCTTTTTTGCCCATTTTTCAACTGATTGAAGTAGTTTTTTATCCAAATCCCATTGTCGATAGCCTTGGGTTATAAAAATTCCATTTAGCCAAGCAATATCAGAGCCATCATCATCTTGCTTTTTATAAACTTCAGCGAATCCAATAAGAATATCTCCCTCGAAAAGGCCGAAAGACTTTGCTTTTTTACTCTTTAGGAGAGCAAGAGATTCAGCCCTATGGTTTTTACGTGAAACTTGAGGTGAATATTTATGGCGTAATTCCACCCACATATTTAAATGTTTGCTTTTTAACGCCTTAACCTTCGTAGATTTTTCTTTTAGGTTTATGACAATATGCTCAAAAGCAGATACAATTTTCTTATAGGCTTCTTGCTTAAAAGGGACGATGAGTTTTGGTGTTTTTTTTAACTTCTCCCAACGCCAATTAGAAAATTCTGAAGCATATTCACCATTAGCTGGATTAATCACGTTAATTTCATCTTCGCTGCCCTCGAATAAAAACGCAAACCATTTTTGCCGCTGGCCACGGAATTTTCCCTTTAAGGCAATGCCTAAATATTCATCTGGCAAATCATAATATATCCAATCTGTCGCAGCCGTAAGAAGAGAAACCGAGCGGATAGATGTCTCTTCATATAATTCACGCAAAGCCGCATCAATTGGCTCTTCAAAGCTATCAATCCCCCCTTGTGGAAATTGCCAGATATGCTTTCCTTGTTTTTTGGACTTACGCTCACAAATTAAGACCTGCCCTTTTGAGTTAAAAACCACACAACCCGCGCAGTCACGATATGGCATTATATCTCTTTTTAATTCAGGTGATTGTTTTGCCATAAAATCTTCTGCTTTAAGGTTTGCTCATGATGGCACTTGCTGGTACCAAAATAAAGTTGCGATCATCTAGAGTTTTTGCCCATTCATTGATTGTATTAATTGAGATGGGAAGAGCCAGCGCAATACCAATAGCCCCATTATTAGCGATAGCCTTTTGCTCAAGTTGCCTCAAAGCATCAAGAATGGCAACTCGAGAAGGATTTGTATCAATTCGCACAGATCCATAACCAAAAGAGACACGATTATTACCAGCTAAATTTGCAGCTAATGAACGTTTTGAACTTCCATCGTCTATATAGCCCAATCCTCTTAAAGCTAACTCTTCCATAATTGGGTTAAAGTCAGCAGCTGAAGCTGTAAATTTTGCACCCATGTGGTTGATGACTCCGATATAACCTCCAAAACGCCCCATAAGCCAAAATAGTCGATCAAGATTTGCCCGTGCTGGTTGATCGCTTAAAAGAGTTTGTGGACCGGGGTCATTTTTTGGATAATCAAATGGCTCTAGTGGAAGTGATAATAATATTTCATGGCCACCATCTTTAGCCGCAGCAGTTGTTCGTTTTAATGTTCGCCCATAGGGTGCAAAAGCTAATGTCACAGCGTCGGGCAATTTTTCTATAGCATCAATTGTTCCGCTTTCGCTTAACCCAAGCCCGCTTACAACAATTGCAATTAAAGTCTTTCCATTTGATGCCTCTTGAGTAATTGAAGCTCTAGCATATGAAGAAAGAGGTGTTTCGCCATTTGGCCCAATTTTGGGTATGGGCCCATTTGGTGTTTCTTCAACTAGATCAGGGTAAACCCCAAAATCAGTTAATGCACCCAAACCAATTATGGGCGTATCAATAGATGAAATACTTCCATCACCTGCCAAATTGTCATCAATTGTTATTATAGAAATTGAAGTTCCAGAATTATTTATTGGCGTTGAATTATCAATAGTAAGTGGTGGTGGTGCATCTTGAACAGAAACAATTGGCGCACTGGCATCTATTGCAACCTGATTATTTGCCACAGGAGAATTCAAAATTGGCACAGAGGCTGTTGGGCGACCTCCATCTGGATCATCGACTAGAACAATTATGCCGATTATGATTGCAAGCAAAGCAAATAATAAACCAAATATAATACGTGTTAGGGGTAGTTTTTTTGATCGAAACTGCACCAAGGATCGCCAGCCCTCACGAGCGAGCTTGGCTTGTTTATCACCATGCCTATTTTTCCCTTTTTGTTTACCTTTTCCCAAAGGCTCATCAATTCCATCAGCCATTTATTCTAGTTCCCAATAATAAATACCTAGCCCCTATTGTTTAAGAGCTAGGTTTAGTTCATATTTTATTTTTTCTTAGGTGGGAAAGCATCATTACTTTCTTCACCCAAAATAAGTTTAATTGCATAATTTCGTTGATTGTCCAAGCTGGTATCCCCTGGTACATAAACCGACGAGCCAGCAGTTGTTTCTTGCTCTTCTTCACCATTGATATGCCCTGGCAATGCAGCCTCACCAACAATTTCATCACGTCCTTTTAATTCCTCAGGCACGTCTTGGAAAATTTCAATATCAGGCGTAATGCCCAATGCCTGAATAGACCTGTTGCTTGGAGTGTAATAGCGAGATGTAGTTAAACGCATAGCACCGTTTGATCCAAGCGAGATAATTGATTGAACCGTTCCCTTACCAAAAGAGCGAGTGCCAACTAGCGTCGCTCGTTTTTGATCTTGCAAAGCCCCTGCCAAAATTTCAGACGATGATGCTGAGCCACCATTGATTAAAACAACCAAAGGAACATCTTTTATTAAACGATCAAGGTCATCTGTTTTTGCTTCATATCGCACACTTTCATCTTCTAATCGACCTCGTGTTAAAACAACTGCACCTTTATCAAGAAAGGCGTCGGCCACAAATACTGCCTGATCTACAAGCCCACCGGGATTATTGCGCAAATCAAGAATAAGACCCTTTGGAGCTTTTCCATCACGCTCATCATAAATATCTCTTATTGCTTTTTCTATTCCGCTATAGGCTTGCTCAGAAAAGCGTGAAAGCCTGATAATACCAATATCTTGTTCAATTACATGACGAACAGCACGAAGAGAAATCGTATCTCTAGTAAGCTCGAATGAAAGCGGCTCATCAACACCTTCGCGAACAACTGTCAAAGTAATTTTTGTACCAATTAGACCCTTCATAATGCCAACGGCCTCATCAAGCGTCATGCCGAGAACCTGCTGGCCATCTAATTCTGTAATATAATCATTAGATAATAAACCAGCACGAGAAGCTGGCGTGTCATCAATTGGGGCAACTATTTTTACTACCCCTTCTTCCATTGTTACTTCAATGCCAAGACCGCCAAATTCGCCCGATGTATCTTGGATCATATCATCGTAAGAGCGTGGGCTAAGATAGCCTGAGTGAGGATCAAGTGAAGACAGCATACCATCAATTGCTGCTCTGATTAATTCTCTCTCGTCTGGCACATCAACATATTCAGCCCTAATGCGATCAAACACCTGACCAAATAGAGCTAAATCCGCATAGATTTCTTCGCTATCACGAGGTTGTTGTTCCTCTTTTTTTTCTTTCTCTTGAGCCAAGGAGAGGCTTGGGAAAAGCAAAATACTAGATAAAAATAGTATTGTTAGTGCTATAGTTCTTAAAGTTGCAAATTTGTGCAAAGATGAAAAAAGACGCATGTTTATATTATCCACTTACAGTTTGACGATTTTTAGTTTTCCACCACATAGATGGATTTATAGGAATATCTTGTTCTCTTAACTCTATATAGAGCGTTGGGCGAGATTGACCAGCATTTGTATTATTTGTAACATTAATTCCTTGAGATATTGCTCGCTCCCCCATCATTCCAATTGGCTCTTGGCGCAAAATAAATTGCCCCATTTCTACATTTACACTTTTTAGCCCAGCTAATAAAATTGTATATCCATCACCTGGGTCAATAATTATTATCTGGCCATAGTTAAGGTAATTTCCTTTATATATCACCCAGCCATCACTAGGCGCAACAACTTGTGCTTGCGCTCTAGTAGTTATTGCAACACCCTTAGATTTGCCTCCTAAGCCATCATCATCGGCAAATTTTTTAACAATCACACCAGCGGCAGGAATTTCTAAATATCCCTTTGATTGCGAAAAAGGAATAGCTGGTTTATCTCGAGCAGTATTTGCAAAAGCTGGATTAATTAAAGCAGGGTCAATTGAGCTAGAAACTATGTTTTCTGATGAGGTTTCATTATTAGCCGATAATCCATTGAGCAACCCTTCTAAAGTGCTGGCTTCTTCAGCTAATTTTTTGGCATTCTTAACTTGATTTTGCAACCTATCATTTGCTGATACCAGTTCTTTTTCACGAGCATTTAAAAGTGAAGAAATACGAAGTCTCTCTTGTGCTAAACTTTTTAATCTTTGCGTAAAAAGGTCTTCTTCAATTTGAGCTTCTTGAACAATTATTGACAAAGACTGCAAGTCAACACTAACAACATCAGCTTTTTGGCGTAATTGCGGCAAAACTGCTGAAATTAATAATGCACTTCTGGCTGAATTTAATGCGTCCCCAGCATTTACAATCAAAGCAGGTGCAGGAGTGCGGCCAATACGCTGTAGCGCACCTAAAACACTTGAAATTTCTACATTTGTTCCATCAAGTCGGTCAACAATCATACTTTGTTGTTTTAGCAAAGAAATAAGATTTTCTTCAATTACATCGGCTTCAATTTCAGCTAATTTTATGCGCTGACCTGCAGCAATAAGCGCAGCACTTTGTTTTGTTCTATTACCATCAAGTTTAGATATTTCTTTTTCTAAATCTTTTATGCTATTTTCATTTAAACTTATTGAGGATTTTATCTCCTCTAGCTGGTCAGTAATTTCAACTGAATTATTTTGGGCAAAAACGGGCATAACAAAGGTAAAAGCAGGCAATAAAATTATTGCGCTTATAATATTTTTCCAAGATGCCTTTATTCGCACCATTTTTATTACCCTTTAATACCGAATCACTTATGTAAACTATAGCAATCACTATTGTTTAGATTATTAATACAAAAAAATATGTTTTAACTGCGATGATAGGGGTGAGAGTTTAATATTGTTGTTGTGCGATATATTTGCTCAGCTAACATAATTCGCACCAATTGATGCGGCCATGTCATTTTAGAAAAACCAATGACAAGGCTGGCCTCTTTTATTAAATCCTTCTCCAGCCCATCTGCCCCCCCAATAATAAATTGCAAAAGCGAATTCCCCTCGTCCGCCCAGCTTGAAATTTTTGATGCAAACTCTGTTGAGCTTATTGATTTACCATGCTCATCTAACACAATGGTGATTGCGCCAGTTGGCAGAGCTTTTCTAATAGCTTTTGCCTCTTCACTTTTGCGCTCTTGAGTATTTTTACGTTGTGATTCTGGTAATTCTTTAAGGCTAAAACCGCTTAGCCCTAATTGTTTCGCGCTTTTTTTTGATCGCTCATAATAACGAGAAAACAAATCACGCTCTGGGCCATTTTTTAATCGGCCAACAGCTATTATACCAATTTCCATTTAAAAAATTCTAGCTGTTGTCATCGTTAAATTCACCCGACCACATTTTTTCGATATTATAAAATTCTCGCACTTCAGGTCTAAAAACATGCACAATCACATCACCCGCATCGAGTAAAACCCAATCGCAAGAATTTAATCCCTCAACACGTGGTTTATCAAAACCATTTTCATGTAATGCACGCGAAAGTTGATTTGCGATAGCACCAACATGACGATGCACTCTACCTGAGGCAATCACCATATAATCAGCAATGCTTGACTTACCTCTAATATCAATAACTACAATATCTTCGCCCTTTGCGTCATCAAGGCTTTTGCTGATAACATCAATCATTTTGGGAACTTTGTTTGATTTTTTTGCTGGTTTTTTAGCAGGCTGATTTTTTGTGCTGCTTTTGCTCGGCTCTTGGCTCATTTATAATGCTCCGTTTGCCATTGGGTGAAACCCGTGTGTCATTTGCTTTTACTATATCCTATTATTCATTTTTAGCATTTTTATATTAAATTTTTTGTTGGGATTTTGCAACTTAATAGTTTTTATTTCGAATAGCACTTGATGATTCTTGACTCATTATACCATGTAAATAGACCCAAGCTGGCGCAGGCATAAATGGTAAAAGAGCTGCATCATCTTCATTTATTCGATATTTTGCCAAATTTATCGCAGCTTTTGAAAATGTTGCGTTAATAGCAGAATTTGGTCTTGCATAAATTGCCATTGGCATTAGATCTGCAATTGACCTCCAGCGTTCCCATTTATGAAAATTCTTTAAATTGTCTGACCCCATAATCCAGATGAATTTTCTATCCTTAAGGGTTTTTTTCAAAAATAACAAACTGTCAAAACTATAGGTAAATCCATGAGCGGCTTCAAAGCCTGTTGCATATACATTTGGCAAAGTGATTAAAGAGCGTGCTTGCTCAACTCGCTCTTTTAAAGGCGCAAGCTCAGCATGATTTTTTAGTGGATTACCGGGTGATACCAACCACCAAATAGCATCAAGATTTAAGCGTTTCATCACCTGCCTAGAAACAAGGCGATGCCCAGCATGAGGGGGATTAAAACTACCACCAAACAGACCAATCCGCATGCCACTTGCCGAAGCTGGAAGGTTTGTAATGCGAGCAATATGCTCTTGATGATGGGCTTTTATAATTCTCATATTTAGGGGCGAACCTGTCCGCTACCTTGCACTAAATATTTAAAACTGGTGAGCTGCTCAACTCCGACTGGGCCACGGGCATGCATTTTACCTGTTGCAATACCAATTTCAGCCCCCATGCCAAATTCACCACCATCAGCAAATTGGGTTGAGGCATTATGCATTAATATTGCACTATCAACATGAGTGAAAAACTTATCAACTACGCTTTTATCATCAGCCACTATGGCTTCAGTATGGTGCGAAGAATATTTCGCTATATGCTCAATTGCCTCATCAACCCCATCAACAATTTTTATTGATATTATTGCATCAAGATACTCACTTGACCAATCTTGTTCACTGGCTGCATTAGCTTGAGCAATTTTACTTTGTACAATTTCATCACCCCTAATTTCACAACCAGCATTAGTCAGAGCAGTGCAAATTGGCTCAAGATGAGTGTCAATAACTGCCTTATCTAGCAACAAGGTTTCAGCTGCTCCACAAATTCCAGTGCGGCGCATTTTAGAGTTTAGGGCAATTTCAACCGCCATATTAAGATTTGCAGTTTTTTCAATATATAAATGGCAAATCCCCTCAAGGTGCGAAAATACTGGCACTCGAGCATCTGCCTGCACACGTGCAACTAAGCTCGCTCCACCACGTGGGACAATCACATCAATATTGCCATTTATCCCCTTTAACATTTCGCCAACTGCATCTCTATTAATTGTATCAATCAATTGAATTGCATCAACTGGCAAGCCAGCAGATTTTAGCCCTTTTACCATTGAATTATGGATTGCATGAGCTGAATAAAAGCTATCTGAGCCACCACGTAAAATTGCTGCATTGCCAGATTTAAGGCATAATGCGCCAGCATCTGCGGTTACATTTGGGCGGCTTTCATAGATAATTCCAATTACACCAAGCGGGGTTCTTACTCTTTGGATATGTAGGCCAGATTCTACGTCCCATTGAGCTATTTTTTTACCAATTGGGTCAGCCAATTTTGAAATTGCTATGATAGAATCAGCTATCGCAATTATGCGGTCTTCATCAAGTAAAAGCCGATCAAGAATGGCATTTGAGAGATTTTTCTTGCGCCCATTTTCCATATCTTTTTCATTGGCTGCAAGAATGGTTGGCAGGTCAACAAGTAAAGAAGAAGCCATAGCTATTAGGCCTTTGTTTTTTTGCTCTTTTGAGGTAATGGCCAAAATATTGGCAGCTTTTTTTGCTCGCTGGCCAATATCTGCCATTTTTATTTCAATTGAATTTTCTTCATTGCTCATTATTTATTATCTTTTTCATTTGAGTTTAAAAGCACTAGATTATCGGCATGTATTAATTCAGATCGCCTTGGTTCATCAAAGATATTTAATATCTCTTTGCTTTTTTTACCCATTGTTTTTTTAGCATCAAGAATATTCATTCCAGCAAGCCCACGAGCTATTTCAACCCCAAAATTATCAAATATTGAAATTGCATCACCTCGTGAAAATTTACCCTCAATTCTAACTACTCCAATGGGTAATAGTGACTTACCCCTAGATAAAGCACTAACCGCACCATCATCAATATATATCTGGCCGCTTGCCTGTAGCGTGCCTAAAATCCAACGTTTTTTTGCAACAGTTTTACATTGAGCTGCCTTAAAAAGAGTGTGTTTTGCTCCACTCATCAAAGCCAATAATGGGTTTAAATCTGCCCCTTTGGCAATAATCATATCTGTGCCAGAAAGTGTTGCTATTTTTGCCGCCTCAACTTTAGTTTTCATGCCGCCACGTGCTAAATGAGAAGCTGCATCTCCAGCCATAGCTTCAATTTCTGGAGTAATAGATTTTACTAATGAAATATGTTCACTTAATTTTTCACTTTGTGGAGGAGCTGTATAAAGCCCATCAACATCAGAGAGAATTATCAAACAATCAGCATCAACCATGCTAGCTACTCTTGCACTTAGGCGATCATTATCACCATAGCGAATTTCAGCCGTTGCAACACTATCATTTTCGTTAATGATTGGCACAACCCCAAGCTCCAGTAGGGTTAGAATTGTTGTGCGGGCATTTAGATAACGGCGACGCTCCTCGGTAATATCTGGGGTGATTAAAATCTGCCCAATATTTATTTCATGATAGCCAAGATTTTCACCCCATTTTTGAAAAAGTGCAATTTGCCCAACACTGGCACTGGCTTGGAGTTTTTCAAGCGGTAAAATATTATCATTTAAGCCAAGAACACCTCGCCCAAGCATAACAGCACCAGAGGATACAATGATAATTTCAACACCATTGTTCTTAAGTTTTGCAATGTCTGATGAAATGGTTTTTAACCAGTTCGAGCGCAATGAGGAATCTTTGGCATCAATTAATAATGATGATCCAATTTTTATTACAATTCTCTTATATTGGCCTAGCAGATTTTCACTCATTTATCTCTCAATTAAAAACAATAATTTATGGTGACCATGCTTTAATATCTTCTTCTTCATTTTCTTGTCTCTTTTGCTTTTTTACCTGTTTGGTTATTTTTACAACTTCAAAAAGCACTGCCTCAACACCTTTGTGCGTTACTCCAGAAACCAACAATATTTCTTTGCCAGTTGCGTTTTTCAAGGCCTTTTGTTTTTCTAATATTTCTTCATCACTCAAGGCATCAATTTTATTTAAAACAACAATCTCTTCTTTTTCGTCCAAGCCATTACCATAGGCTTTTAACTCACCTCGAATAATATTATATGCCTCAACTACATCTTCTTGAGTGCCATCGATTAAATGAATTAACGCCCCTGTTCGCTCAACATGACCTAAAAATCTATCGCCAATTCCACTTCCCTCATGCGCCCCCTCAATCAATCCGGGAATATCGGCCAAGACAAAATCATGTTCGCCAATTTTTACAACGCCAAGATTTGGGTGCAAAGTAGTAAAGGGATAGTCTGCAATTTTGGGCTTTGCGGCAGAAACAACAGATAGGAAAGTTGACTTGCCCGCATTTGGCAGCCCAACTAAACCAGCATCAGCTATTAATTTTAGGCGTAGCCAAACCCATTTTTCTTCTCCCACAAGCCCCGGATTTGCATGACGGGGAGATTGGTTTCTAGCCGTTTTAAAATGTGCATTGCCAAAGCCTCCATTTCCACCATCTAGCAAAACAACTGACTGGCCAACTTTTGTAAGATCAGCAATTATTGTTTCATTATCTTCTTCTAATACTTGCGTACCAACTGGAACTTTTAGAATTGTATCAGAGCCATCACCACCTGATCGATCACGCCCCATTCCATGTACGCCAGTTTGCGCTTTGTAATGCTGCATAAAGCGATAATCAATAAGCGTATTTAATCCATCAACACACTCTACAATAACATCGCCGCCCCTGCCGCCATTGCCGCCATCAGGCCCGCCAAATTCAACATATTTTTCTCGCCGAAAAGAAACAGCACCACCACCGCCTGCCCCACTTTTTATAAATACTCGTGCCTGATCTAAAAATTTCATACTGTCTTTATCCTTAAAAAGGTTTTTCTATTAAGCCTTGTTTCTATATTCTTTACTTGCTTATTGCGTGCAGGGCAAAATCTATTTGTCTGGCCAATATTTTCAAAGCCTAAATTTTGCTGAATTTTAATTGAAGCCTCATTAAAATGAAAAGCTCCTGCAAAAATAATATCTTCCCCACTAACATTAAAAAACCATTCTATGACTGCTAAAGTCGCCTCACTTGCAAAACCTTGCCCCCAATATTGTTTTGCTATCCAATAAAAAAGAAAAGTAACATTATTTCGCTCATTAAAACCTATTCCACCAATGAATGTTTTATCTTTTTTTTCAACTATAAAACTGGTTTCATTTGCACTTTTGTTGACAAAATCTTGCTTAAGCCATTCTTGCGCCATTTCAAGATTATAGGGGTGGGGAACAGTTAAATATTCTGCCACCTCTTTGTCCCCCAGCCCTTTTGCAAGAAATTTTGCATCATCAAGAACTGGTTGGCGCAAGATTAACCGCTTACTTTTAATCTCGCTCATTTTCTTTGCTCATATTTAAAATAAGTCACCATAATACCTTTATGCTGACCACAATCATCAATGCGTTCGTCGGCTATGGAAAAGCCAGTCTTTTTAAGCACTTTGATTGAGGCTTTGTTTTCGCTAATCGCTCGTGAAGCTAATGGAGGGCAGATGCCTGTAGCATTTGCTGCATTTATTAACCCAAATACTGCCTCACTAGCATAGCCCTTATCCCAAAATGGCTCGCCTAGCCAATAACCAATTTCAGCTTTATTGTTATCTGTTTTTGCTAGACTTATTACACCAATAAAATCACCATTCTTTTTAATAATTGCATAGGCATGCTCATTATCTGTGCGAGCAATTTCATTGATAAACTCAACCCCATGCTCTTCTTTAAAGGGGTAAGGCAAACGAGCCAACATTTTATAAATTTTTACATTATTTGCTAAATTGGCAAGCACATCTACATCAGCAAGTGCTGGAGAGCGCAAAATAAGACGCTCGGTAATTATTGGCTCGGGAAGTCTATCAAAAAAATCTCTCATATCATTATCCAAAATAAAAGGGGAACTAGTGATCTAGCTCCCCTTAATTCTGCTTTGATAAGTGTCAAGCCGAGGAGTTGATCTCCGGCTTAGTGTTTTTAATTCCAAGCCTATTGTGCTGCTTTTGCCGGAGTTACCGACACATAGGTTTTATCATTTGCACGCTTGCTAAAAGTCACATTGCCATCAACAAGGGCAAAAATTGTGTGATCTCTTCCAAGACCAACGCCAGTACCCGGATTCCATTTTGTGCCACGTTGACGAATGATGATATTGCCAGCGATTACAGTTTCACCACCAAATTTTTTAACGCCAAGACGACGGCCAGCGGTATCACGACCATTGCGGGACGAGCCGCCTGCTTTCTTATGTGCCATATTTACTTATCCTTTTTTTCGTCAGCCGCTTTAGCAGCTTTTTGGTCAATTTTTGCACGTGGTGCTTTACCCGCAATTAATTCTTTTGCTTGCTCAATCCACTCTTCACGATCAATACGACCGCCAAATTTTAGCTCAACGTCAACACGCTCAATATCTGCTTTTGTGAATGCTGCAATATCTTTAAGCGACTTAACCCCAGCGGCGATTAATTTCTTCTCAAGTGCAGGGCCAACGCCAGAGATGAGCTTGATGTCATCAATAAAATCTGCCTTTGCAGCAGCCTTAGCTTTAGGAGCGTCTTTTTTAGCGGCTGCCTTAGCAGGAGCTGCTTTTTTAGCAGATGGTTTTTTACCGTCAGTAAGAATTTCAAGAATTTTTACTGTTGAGAGCATCTGACGATGACCATTACGGCGGCGATACCCTTGCCTACGCTTTTTCTTAAAAATTATAATAGTTTTTTGTTTTTTTGTTTCAACAAACTCAGCCGCAACACTTGCGCCTTCAACTAATGGTTCACCAATTTCAACATCAGCACCAGCACCAACCATTAAAACATTGTCAAAAACAATTGTTTCGCCAGCTTCTGCTTCAAGTTTTTCAATTTGAACAACGTCATTGGGGGCAACTTTATATTGCTTGCCACCAGTTTTTATAACTGCAAACATCTATCTAACCTCTAGTTTTTACTAGAGCCTTTTTCTTTTATGCGTCTTATGGTGCTGATAATTATAAATTATCAGTCTTTAATTATGGAAAAATATATCCCAATTGACCTCAAACAGCTTTTTTCATAACAAAATGGTGCATTCGCAAAATGCAAAAACACCATATTCTCACCTTATGTGACTTAATAGCTAAAGAGTCAAGTATTTAAGCAATTGAATGAGGTGTTCGATTTTACTTGAATTATAATTCTAAATATTCTTAATCATCAAAATGTAGAATATATAAAATTTATTTTAGACTCACTCTCATTGTTACTTTTCTATATCACAATTTATAAACTAGGTAAAAATTTTATACAATAATCATGACTGGAAATTAACTTGGATTTAGATAGCAAAAAAATCGCTGTAATTGGACTTGGTTATGTTGGACTCCCTTTAGCAGTAGAGTTTGGCAAAAAACGTAATGTTATTGGTTTTGATATAAATAAGAACCGCATCGCTGAACTAAAGTGTGGGCTTGATAATACCCTTGAAGTATCAACCGATGAGTTAAAACAAGTAAAACACCTCTCTTATTCCAGTGAAATAGATGATTTAAAACAATGCGAAATATTCATTATCACTGTTCCTACGCCAATTGATGGTGCAAACCGGCCAGATTTAACGCCGCTCATTAGCGCAACAAAGGCTATTGGTAAAATAATCACCCCTAGCTCAATTATCATATATGAATCTACTGTTTATCCGGGTTGCACGAGAGAAGTATGCGTCCCAATCCTTGAAGAGGAATCTGGTCTAGTTTTTAACAAAGACTTTTTTGTTGGCTATAGCCCCGAGCGTATTAATCCAGGAGATCATGAGCATCGCTTGCCGACAATTGTAAAAGTAACATCTGGATCAACACCAGATGCCGCCGATGCAATTGACAAAATTTATGCTGAAATCATTACGGCGGGAACGCATAAAACAAGCTCAATTGAAATAGCTGAGGCGGCAAAGGTCATTGAGAATACACAAAGAGATCTTAATATTGCATTGATGAATGAGCTAGCAATTATTTTCAATAAACTTAATATTGATACTCTAGAGGTACTTGAAGCATCTGGAACAAAGTGGAACTTTTTACCATTTAAACCAGGGCTTGTTGGGGGACATTGTATTGGAGTTGATCCATATTATTTAACTCATAAAGCTCAAGAGGTAGGTTATCACCCTGAAGTTATTCTGGCTGGTCGACGCATTAACGATGGAATGGCTCGTTTTGTTGCAGATCAAACAGCCCACCTAATGATGAAAAACGGGCTTCCAGTAGTTGGCTCTCGCATTTTAATTTTGGGGTTAACCTTTAAAGAAAACTGCCCTGATTTACGCAACTCCAAAGTTTTCGATATCATTACACACCTAAAAGATTATAATGCAATAGTTGACATCTATGACCCTTGGGTAAATATCGATGATGCAAAGCATGAATATGGGATTACCTGTATGAAAAACCCACCCAATGAAAATGTTTATGATGGAATTATTTTAGCTGTCGGGCATCGTGAATTTATGGAAATGGGTATTTCTAAAATTCATGAATTTGGCAAATCAGAGGCTATCATCTATGATGTAAAAGGGCTGTTTGAGAAACAAAATTCTCATGGGCGACTTTGAAAATTTATTATTGAGCACAGTATGAACAAATACGAAAAGATATGTGAACAATTAAGGTTAGAGCCAAAAACTTGGCTTTTAACGGGTGTGGCGGGTTTTATTGGTAGCAATCTTTTAGAAACATTACTTAAGCTAAATCAAAAAATTATTGGCTTGGATAATTTTGCAACTGGCTATCAACATAATTTAGATGAAGTAAAATCTTTGGTTGAAAAACAACAATGGGGAAATTTTCGCTTTATAAATGGCGATATTCGTATCCTTGAAGATTGTCAAACGGCTGTGAAAGATGTTGATTATATTTTACATCAAGCGGCTTTAGGTTCTGTTCCACGCTCGCTAGAAGACCCAATAACTAGTAATGAAACTAATGTTAGTGGCTTTTTAAATATGTTGGTGGCGGCACGTGATGCCAAGGTTGAAAGTTTTACCTATGCGGCCTCTAGCTCTACTTATGGTGACCACCCTGCTCTACCAAAAACTGAAGATAATATTGGCAAACCTTTATCCCCATACGCAGTGACTAAATATGTTAATGAACTTTATGCAGATGTTTTTTCCAAATGCTATGGTTTTAATACTATTGGGTTGCGATATTTTAATGTTTTTGGCTCTCGCCAAGACCCAAATGGAGCCTATGCAGCAGTAATACCCAAGTGGATTGACGCAATGCTTAAAGGCGATAAAGTCTTTATCAACGGCGATGGGGAAACTAGCAGAGATTTTTGCTATATTGATAACACTGTGCAGATGAATATTTTGGCTGCCACTGCTAAGAACAATGCCCTAAATCAAGTTTATAATGTTGCTGCTGGAGAGCAAACAAGCCTTAATAAACTATTCGAACTCTTACAAAATGAAATATCAACACTTAATCTTGAAAAAAACACTAGCAAACCAATTTATAGAAATTTTAGAGCAGGCGATGTTCTTCATTCTCTTGCTGATATTGACAAAGCAAAAAAACTGTTAGGGTATGATCCGCAATATTTTGTTATTAAAGGTATCGAGCAAGCTATGCCTTGGTATATTTCTCTCAATAAGCATGAATACATTTAAGGCCAAGATTTATGAATAACAATATTATTGACACAGGCATAACAAAAGTAATCAAAGATCGAAAAGTCCGCTTTGCTCTCGTGGGTTGCGGAAGAATTTCTGCAAATCACTTTGGCGCAATTAAAGCACATTCAGAAAATTGTGAAATAGTCGACGTATGTGATACAAATCCTGTTGCATTAAATAATGCAGCAAAAGAAACTGGAGCAAGAGGGCATAACAACCTTAACGATTTGCTTAAGTCAACCAATGCGGATTGTATAATTTTAGCAACTCCAAGTGGGCAGCACCCCCAGCAAACTATTCAAATTGCCCAAAGTGGTATCCACGTCATGACTGAAAAACCCATGGCAACCCGTTGGAGTGATGGAATTGCAATGGTTGAAGCATGCGACAAGGCTGGCGTTAGCCTGTTTGTAGTAAAACAAAATCGCCGAAATGCCACCCTTCAGTTACTTAAGCAGGCTATAGAGAAAAAACGATTTGGCAAAATTTATTCGGTTGCAATAAACGTTTTTTGGACAAGACCTCAGGATTATTACGATCAAGCTAAATGGCGTGGCACTTGGGAGTTTGACGGTGGGGCATTTATGAATCAAGCAAGCCATTATATTGACCTCTTAGATTGGTTGATAGGCCCTGTTGAAAGCGTCATGTCTTTTACTGGCACTTTAGCTAGGGATATTGAAGTTGAGGATAGTGGCGTTGCGGCTCTTCGTTGGCGTTCTGGTGCAATGGGCACATTGAATGTTAGCATGCTAGCTTACCCCAAAAATTTTGAAGGAAGCATAACTATATTGGGTGAAAATGGCACAGTGAGAATTGGTGGCATGGCAGTTAATAAGATTGAACATTGGGAGTTTGCTGACCAAAGAGCAGAAGACGAGGAAATTAAAAATGCTAATTATGAAACTACCAGTGTTTACGGATTTGGGCATCCTCTATATTATGACAATGTAATAAAAACCCTACAAGGAAAAGCTGCACCAGAAACTGACGGAAGAGAAGGCCTTAAAAGTCTAGAGTTGTTGATAGCACTATATTTATCTGCTCGTGATGGTAAACGTATATCTCTACCATTGGAGTATTAACATTGAGATATGAAAAACATGAAACTGCAATAGTTGATGATGGGGCTAAAATTGGTGATGGCACTCGCATTTGGCACATTCAATTGAAAATTCAGCAAAATTTATTGACTTTCTTCGGGTAAACCAAACATGAAAATCTGTATTCTTACTTATGATTACCCTCACATAAAGACAGCACAAGTATATTTTGGCCTTCAGGCCTCAAGACGACATAAAATAGATTTTATGATTATGCCGTTTAAAAAACGTGAGCCACGTAAAGTTCTTTTTTCCCATAGACCGGAGCAGTTTGTTGGCTGTTCAGCACAAAGCATATCTTTGCGAGACAAAAACCAACTTCATAAATATGAAGATTGGAAACGCCAAATTGATAATTATGACTATTTTATAGTTTGCGGCTCTAACTTAATTGATAAAGACTTTGCAAGCTCTAGTAAAATATTAAATGTACATTCTGGCTTAATTCCAAAATCTAGAGGGCTAGACTCATTTAAGTGGGCAATATTAAAAAACATTCAGCTTGGAAACACACTTCATATAATTAATGAAGAAGCTGACGCTGGCGAAATTATTTATCACTACGAGACTCCTGTTTTTTTGGAAGATGACATCTTAACTCTTGCAGTGCGACATTATCAAATGGAAATGTGGATGCTACAGAATTTTGATTCACTATTGGCTGATAAAAAAGTCAATGAGTACGAAACCAATAATGCAACAATGCGTATGAATATTAAAAAAGAAGCAGATATGCTAAAGGCTTTTGATGAATACAAAAAGTATCATGCAAGATGACAATAAGCTCTCTATAATTGTTATTTTTAATAATCTGTCCCTGAAGGAAAATTAAGTGAGTAATATCCAATTTATTGATCTAAAAGCCCAGCAAGATAAAATCAAAAAACAAATTGATGAGCGAATGAGCCGTGTACTTAAGCATGGTAAATATATTATGGGGCCAGAAGTGGCTGAGCTGGAGGAGCGGCTATCTGACTTTACTGGCTCAAGGCATTGTATTACTGTATCAAGCGGCACTGAGGCATTGCTCATTAGTTTGATGGCTATTGGTATAAAGCCAGGCGATGAAGTTATAACCACTCCGTTTACTTTTGTTGCGACCGCTGAGGTTATTGTTTTGCTTGGGGCAAAACCTGTTTTTGTAGATATTGAGGCTGATACATGCAATATTGATACGAGTTTGATTGAAGCCGCTATTACAGAGCGCACAAAGGCAATTATCCCAGTTTCTCTTTTTGGTCAGCCAGCAGACATGGACGAAATTAACGCTATAGCTAAAAAGCATGATCTTATAGTTATTGATGATGCGGCTCAAAGTTTTGGGGCAGAGTATAAAGGCAAAAAGAGCTGCAATCTTGCTGCAATTAGTTGCACCAGCTTTTTCCCTTCAAAGCCTTTGGGGTGCTATGGTGATGGCGGAGCAATTTTTACCAATGACGATGACCTTGCAAAAGCCTGCCGTGAAATACGAGTACATGGGCAGAGCGAACGTTATGTTCATACTCGAATTGGAGTTGGTGGGCGCATGGATACTCTTCAGTGCGCTATTATTCTTGCCAAGATGGAATGTTTTGACGAAGAAATAGCAGCACGTCTAAAAATAGGCGCACATTATAATAAAATGATTGATGAGGCGAAAATTAAGCGAGTACGACAACGAGCAGATCGCACAAGTATATTTGCACAATATACTATATTTGTTGAAGATCGAGACTTTGTGTGTAAAAAACTAAACCAGCAAGGTATTCCAACAGCTATACATTATCCAATTCCGATCAATGAACAAAAAGCCTATAAAGATATGTGCAACAATAAAACACCAATCGCTCATCAAACCGCAAAAAAAGTACTAAGCCTACCAATGCACCCATATTTGGGTGAGAATGTGCAGGGGGTTATTGTTGGTGGATTGAAAAGTGATATTTAGATAAACAAATGCAATACAAAAAAATTAAGAAATTATTTTCTAATGATTTCTTTCGTGCGATGGTCATATTAACGAGTGGAACTGCTTTTGCCCAAGCATTAAACATAATTGCTCTTCCGCTAATAACACGTCTCTTCAGTCCTCAGGAATTTGGAGCATTTGCAATATTCGTAACCTTGTTTTCTATAGTCGGGGGGATCGCATCGTTAAGGTACGAAATTGCGATACCGCTAGCTATATCAGATGACGAGGCTGCGAATGTGTTTGGCATTGCGCTAATATGTGCATTAGTCACATCTACCGTTATCTTTATTATCATTACCTTATTTGGTAGCAAAATAGCTTATTTAATCAATAGTCCGCAGCTTAATCCTTATTTATGGCTGTTGCCAATTACTGTTTTAGCTGGGAGTGTTTACTCTATTTTTCATTATTGGGCTATTCGAAAAAAATACTTCTCGCAAATTGCTAGTAGCACTATCGACCAGTCCATTATTGGAGTTTCGGTGCAAATTTTATTGGGCTTATTAGGTTTTGGTATTATCGGGTTACTATTGGGTCATACCGCTAAGGTTGGAGCAGGTTCATTTAGAATAGCAAAAAAAATGATGTCAGACAGCCGTGATGCCATAAAACAAATTACGCCGAAAGAATTGCTAAAAGTAGCCCGTGTGTATGATAGATATCCTAAATATTCAACATTTGATGTTTTAGCAAATTCAGTGTCTATTCAAGCTCCTATAATTTTTATTGCAGCCAAGGCTGGCATTGTTGAAGTTGGGCTTCTTGCATTGGCTATGAAAGTAATGCAAACACCGTTAACATTGATAGGATCATCCGTTGGGAAAGTCTATTACTCTCAAGCAGTAGAAGAAAACAGTAAAGGACACCTTGATGCATTAACTATCAAAGTGCTTAGTATGTTAGCTAAAGTTGGAGTTGGGCCAATCATTTTTCTTGGCATTCTTTCACCATCAGCAGTCGGGTTTGTTTTTGGTGACGAATGGACTAGAGCTGGCGAGCTGATTAGATGGATGACACCTTGGTTTGTAATGCAATTTCTTTCTTCTCCTATATCTATGTCATTGCATATTATAGGGCGCCAAAAAACACTATTGGGGCTAACCATTTTTGGTTTAGCAATTCGTGTTGCATTTATTTTTGGTGCTCTGAGCTTTTTTGGAGTAAATTCATTATCGGAAAGTTATGCAATTTCTGGAGCAGTCTTTTATTCTATATGCCTTTTAATCTTTAGTCATTATGCTGGTTTAAAAAAATACGATTTTTTAAAGGTTATCATTTCTTCAACACCAATCATACTTCTATGGGTATTTTTGGCACTTACTATTCTGTATTTTATTTAGATCTGCTCTTTAGTATTTTTTTCTTGATAAGAATTCTTATGATAAAAATAAAAGGAAATTCAATTGTTAAATATACACAACATTATTAGAACAAGAAAAAATATAATAATTCCAATTTTACGCTTAAGCGTATCGTTGTTTTATAAAAAGAAATACTTATCTGGGCGTCATTTTGATAAAAGCTATTCTGGCTGGATATGGGCTATCAGAGGAATTTGGTTTCAAAAAATACTTGGGTTTAACAGGAAAATCCCTTGGCCATGTGGAGTGTCTTGTTATATATCTAATCCTAAATATATAAATTTTCATCCTGATGACCTTAACAACTTTCAGTCACCTGGAACATATTTTCAAAATTTTGCCGGTAGAATATTCTTGGGACATGGATGTTATATTGGGCCAAATGTAGGAATTATAACAGCGAACCATTCTATTAAAAATCTTGATGAACATGAAAAAGCAAAAGATATTATCATTGGCGAAAAATCTTGGCTTGGCATGAATGCAGTTGTAATGCCTGGTGTAGTTCTTGGGCCTCACACAATTGTAGGAGCTGGATCAATTGTAACAAAAAGTTTTCCTAAGGGGAGTGTTGTTCTAGCGGGAAACCCAGCAACGATAATAAGACATTTGAAAGACAAGCCTTTAAATAAATTAGAAATAAAATCATGAAAATTATCACCATAATCGGCGCGCGGCCACAATTTATTAAAGCTGCTGTTGTATCAAGAGCATTTCGTCAATATCGAGCAGATATAAAAGAAGTTATAGTTCACACAGGTCAACATTATGATATCAATATGTCTGATGTTTTTTTTGATGAATTAGAAATTCCTGCGCCTGCATATAACCTTGGTATTGGCGGAGGTACGCATGGGCAGAATACTGGTCGAATGATAGAAAAAATTGAAGAAGTTTTATTGTTAGAAAAGCCTGATTGGTTATTGGTTTATGGCGATACTGATTCAACTCTAGCAGGAGCAATTGCGGCATCAAAATTACATATTCGCGTGGCACATGTTGAGGCTGGCTTGCGTTCTTTTAATCGAGCGATGCCTGAAGAAATCAATCGTATATTAACAGATCACATCAGTTCATTGTTATTCACGCCAACTAAAAGCGCAGGCATGAACCTCACTCGTGAGAATATTGATAAAAGCAAGGTGCACCTAGTTGGAGATGTGATGTATGATGCTGCTTTGTATTTTGGCAAAAGGGCAGAAAGTAAAAGTGTTATTTTATCGACCAACAATTTAATTTCCAAAGAATTTATACTGGCCACTATTCATAGACAAGAAAATACTGATAACAAGGATCGTCTAAAGCAAATTCTTGATAGCTTAGGAAAAGCACCTAAAACTATTGTTTGGCCAATGCACCCTCGCACACACCAGCGAATTAAGTTGTTTAATTTAACAATTCCAAAAAATGTATTAATTATTAAACCTGTGGGATATTTAGATATGGTTATGCTTGAACGACATGCTAGTTTAATAATAACAGATAGTGGAGGCGTGCAAAAAGAAGCATTTTTTCATTGCGTTCCATGCTTAACAATGCGAACAGAAACAGAGTGGAATGAGCTTGTTGAGCTTGGGGTAAATAAATTAGTGACAGAACTTAGCGACAGAGATTTTTTATTTTCTCCCAATTTAGATTTATTTAATAATACGCTATACGGAGATGGGGATGCTGCAAAAAAAGTGGTAAATTTATTTTAAGTTTAATTTTGTTAATTTTGTAGTGTTTGAGGTCATATGAAAAATAAACGAAGATATATAGGTATTTTTGGCATTGATTCATTTGAGAAAAAGAATGTTCATCAGGTATTGTTTTTAAATTCCATTGGAATTACTTCTGACGTGTTTACTTCAGATCGCTATGGCACCTCAATTGAAAATATTCCAAAGGGGGCTAGCCTTCATGTTTTGTCAAAAAGCTATCTTGGCAGAATGGTGCAAATTATAAAATATTTTTTAAAAAATAAGAATAAACTTAGGCATATTGAGGTATACCCTGGGGGGCGATTTGCATTTCACTATATCCTCCTTGCCAAATTATTCAATTTGAAAGTAATTGTTGTTGAGAGGGGTGATATATTTAGACGGCAGAGGGTCGATACACTCACAAGATGGTCAATGGATTTTTGCTATCAACATGCAGATTTAGTATGGTATCGTGAGTTCTATCCAAATATGAATGTTAAAGACAAACTTGTATCTTTAGGTGCAAAGAGAGTGGAGTTTATCCATAACTCTATCGAAATTCAAAAGCCTTCAAGAAACAACGTTACAAAGGAATTTACATTTCTTTGGGCCAATAGTTTAAAGCATTTCAGATACCCTGAATGGATGGTTGAAATACTTAAAAATAAATCATTTTCTAAAACGAATAATATATTAATTGGCATTGATGACACTATGACAAGTAAATCGGTAGTGGTAAAGCACAAGCTGATAAAAGAGCAGTCATTAGCGAACTTGGAAATACAAGGCTGGGTTGATCCTAGAAAATACTATCTAAGCTCATCCTTTTTTGTTCTTGCATCTGATATAGTGTTTTTGAATAATTCTTTACTAGAATCAATGAGTTATGGTCTAATTCCTATTGTATCAAAGGTAAGTGGGGCGGAGTTAATTGTTGATGATGGGGTAAACGGATTTCTTTTTGATCACAGCCCTAAAGGGCTTCGCAAAGCTATGATGAAGGCTATGATGCTTACAGCTTCTGAGCGAGTTAAAATGTCAGAACAAGCAATAATAAAAATTGAAAAGGATTTTTCTAGAACTACTTGGAACAAAAAATACCTTAAAATGATCAATTCAATTTAATAAATAAAACCAAACAAATTCCAAAAATAGAAATATTTGTTTACTTTAAGGTTTGTATATTATTATATTTAATTAAAATTTATCTTCTTTTTAGCGTATTTTTAGTGAGGGATTTAGATGAGTAAAATACTGGAGTTATACCTTGGAATGCTTTCTGATGAAGGAGTTAAGCTTACTAAAGACATGGCTGTACTGGAGGTTGGATGTGGAAAGGGTAACCTTCTTTTTGAGATGAATGAGAAGGGATACAACGTTAAGGGAACGGACTTAGTTTCTTATGGGTATGAAGTTAGAGAAGATATTAAGAATAAATTTTTACCAATTATTGAAGATCCATATGAGATACCATTTCCTGACAATTCATTTGATTTTGTTTTTTCTAATCAAGTAGTTGAGCATGTTCAGGATCTGGATGTTTTTTTTAAGCAATCTAGCAGAGTCCTAAAAAAAGGAGGTTGTTCAATTCATGTTTTCCCTTCAAAATATAGGATTATTGAACCACATATTAATGTTCCTTTTGGAGGAGTGTTTACTTCAGAACGTTATTATAAAATATGGGCCAATTTAGGTTTTAGGTATGTGGGGCAAAGTGGCACGGCAGCTGAAGTTGCCCTAGAGAATTTTGGATTAATTGATAAGCGTACGAACTATAAAACACGGGCGCAAATGCAAGTGTTCCTTAAAAAACATTTCAATCATTATAAATATATTGAGCATTCTTTTTTAAGACGTGGATTTGGCAGAGCATCAAATTATCTATCAGGTATATCCAATGTTATTCCAGCCATTTCCACTATATATGGCATTCTACACACCAATGTAGTATTGTTAACCAAGTAGTCGAGGTTTAATTATGAAATCTTATTTTGAGTAAAATTCTTCATCTAATTGTTGGTCTTGGTGACGGTGGTGCCGAGAGCGTTTTGTTCCGATTATGCACACATGATAAAGACAATCATCATATTGTTATATCAATGATGGGCGAGGGGAAATATGGTGCAATGCTCCGTTCATCCGACGTAGAAGTATATTGCCTTAACATGAAGCGAGGAATATTTTCTTTATTAAAAGCAGTCAAGTTATTATGGCAGATTATTCGCACTAATAAGCCAGATATTATTCAAACTTGGATGTACCATGCAGATTTTCTAGGAGGTATTGTTGGACGATTAGCTGGGATAAAACGTATTTACTGGGGGATTCGCCATTCTAACCTTAGTAGTGAAGGATTAGGATTTTTGACGAGAATTATTGCTCGAACTAATGCCTTATTATCATACTTCATTCCTAGTGTTATTATTAGCTGTTCAAAAGAAGCGGTAAAATCACATCAACAAATAGGATATAAGGCAAGTAAATTCATCACTATTCCAAATGGCTATAACCTTGACAACTTTAAGATCAATAATGATGCTCGCAAACGTTTGAGAAATGAATGGGGGATTGAGGACAACATGCCACTTATCGGCATGGTGGCTCGCTTTGACCCACAAAAAGACCATGCTAACCTATTAGCAGGACTTTCAGTCTTAAAAAAAAAGTCCATTCCATTTCGTTGTATACTCATCGGGTCTAATATTACACTTGCGAACGCACAATTGAGAGAATGGGTATCTAATAATGATGTTGAAGATAATATTATTTTATTAGGGCAAAGAAGAGACATCCCTGATATATTAAATGCTATTGATTTAAAAGTATTATCTTCTTACAGCGAGGCTTTTCCCAATGTACTGGCTGAGGCCATGGCTTGCGGCATTCCTTGTGTAGCCACAGATGTTGGAGATGCTGCATTTATAGTTGGAAAAACTGGATGGATTGTACCTGCGCAAAGTCCATTAAGGCTTGCAGAAGCAATTTCCAAGGCATTTGAGGTTATGCAAAATGAAGGCGAGTGGCAACAATATAAAAAAGCTGCACGTAATCGCATCATTGATAATTTTGATATCAATAGTATAGTAAAACTATATAACAAGGCTTGGAAAGAAAGTTAGTATGAGTTTTTTTCAAAAACTATGGGATAAATTTTCTCTTCTAGGATTTAAAGGTACGATTTGCTGTGCAACAAGCAGGTTATATATGTATATTATGCATAGACAGTTTGGGTTTGAAGAATGGCACGCTACCGCTCCATTTTGCTGTCGGCCTTACAAAAAAAAAGTAGTTAGTATCATTAAATCACTTAACTCAAATGGAGTAGTTGAAATTGGGTGCGGGTTGGGTGACATAGGAAGAAATTTACAAGAACCCAATAAATTACACTATTTTGGCATTGATCAGGACAGCAAGGTTATTGATGCTGCTCGTTATCTTGCTAGAAATGAAAAACTAATTACATTCAAAAGGGGTAGTTTTGAAGATATTAAAACGTTAAGTAGTGATAGGTTTGATACATTATTATTATTGAACTGGCCACATAATATAGATAAAAAATCTTTGGTGAATATGATCACTTCTAACCTAACCAACAATATCCAATACCTTTTAATAGATGGAATAAAACAACAAAGCTCAGGCTATCTCTACTATCATTATGCTAAAGAGTTAATAGAAGAGGGTCTTCCTTTTAAAGTGAAAGCAATAATAGAGAATATTGACGAAGTTCGCAATTTGATGGTGTTTGAACGTTGAGTACGCAGTTTATTCTCCGCTTTGATGACATTTCGCCTAGCATGGCTTGGAGCAAATTCTTACCATTAAAAGCAGAGATTGAGAAAATTGGAGTGAACACTATTCTTGGTGTAATACCTGATTGTAAGGATCAAAAACTATCTCTTGAGCCAGAAAGAGATGACTTTTTTGAATGGGTACGGAAATGGGCTTCTTTTGGAGATACAATAGCTCAGCATGGAACTTTTCATGTGTATGATACTCATAATTCTGGTGTTTTAGGAATAAATAAACGATCAGAATTTGCTGGGCATTCTCTAAAACAACAAACTAATCGCTTGGCACATGGAAAAGAAATTTTGAAAAGAGAAAAAGTATGGCAACCATATTTCATGGCACCTGCTCATTCATTTGATATTACAACTGTAAGAGCACTTGCTAACTTATCGTTTATTGCAGTAACTGATGGTTATGGGTTTTTCCCATATTATTTAGAAAAAATTATTTTGGTTCCTCAATTAACCTCTTTTCCTATCAATTCTGGATTTGGTTATTGTACTATTTGCGTTCACATTAATACTATGTCATCTGGGCAAATAAAAAAGTTGTTAACGTTCATAAAAAAGAACAAAGATCAATTTTGCCATTTTGAAGATGTAATTAATCAAGCTCCGAAGAAATCAAAATTACACCATAACTTATCAAGGTCATTCACTTCTCACTTATTACATGGAAAGCGATTTTTAACAGGCAAGAAAGACTAAGTTTGATGTGTGGTTTGGCAGGATATTTAGGTGGAAAAAACCAACTTGCAACAAATAATGGCAAGAATATACTCAAAAGAATGGTAGATAAAATTGCTCATCGTGACCCTGATGATGATGGGTACTGGCATGATGCAGAGGAGCAGATCGTGAGCATCGCCGTTTGTCTGTAGCTGACCTTTCTTCCGCTGGACATCGGCCAATGAGCTCTGCAAGTGAGAGAGATATAATTGTATTTAATAGAGAAATTTATAATCACTTACAACTTCGTTTGGAGTTGGAGAAAAGCAGCTCTGCTCCAAAATGGCGAGGTCACTCAGATACAGAAACTCTCCTAGCAGGCTTTGAAGCATGGGGAATTGAAGAAACTATTAAGCGATCAACAGGAGTGTTCGCATTTGCTGTTTGGGGTCGTCAATATAACACTATAATACTTGGGCGCAATAAAAAGCCTCTTTATTATGGTTGGCAAGGTGATACATTTTTATTTGGATCAGAACTGAAGATCTAAAACAGCACCCAGCCTTTAATAATAAAATTAAGCATATTCCTAATATGAAGGGTTACAGTATTATTGGAGATAAATTACATAAAGGGTCTCAATTATTAACAAGCAAATCCTCTGAGGAGCTCTATTATAGGCTAATTTCAAGTCACAAAGGCCCAGCATCTTTAGTAATTGGAGGAGTAGAGCCAGCTACTTTACTTACAGATAATAAACCTGATCTAACAGGACTAGATGATGTTCAACGAATGATGGCCTTAGATTTAGCAACATATTTACCTGACGATATTTTAGTTAAAGTAGATCGTGCGGCAATGGGAGTGTCATTGGAGACACGTGTGCCGTTTTTTGATCATCTATAGTTGAACTTGCCTGGAGTTTGCCCTCAATCAATTAAATATAAAGATGCACAAACTTAATGGTCTTTAAAACAAGTTCTTTATCGTCACGTGCCAAAAAATTATTGGATCGCCCCAAAATGGGTTTTGGTGTGCCTTTAGACGATTGGCTGCGAGGCCCATTGCGTGAGTGGGCTGAGATATTATTAAATGAGAGGAGATTAAGTCAAGAAGGCTATTTTCATCCTAAGCCAGTTCGTTTAAAGTGGGAGGAGCATTTATCTAGAAAGAGAAATTGGTCTGAGCACTTAGTGTCTATTTTAACGTTTCAAACATGGCTGGAAAATAATGAAAACCCTGATTAATTGGGATATTAAATGACAAGTTTAGATGTAATTACAACATATTCATTATTGATGATTACGCTATTCTTCTCTTTTTCAATGGGGCAGCGTTTGAGATTAGGTAAATTGCTGCCCTTTTCTTTGTTTTTATATCATAGCGCATTTTGTGCTTTTTATTGGCATTGGTCGCTCGATTATGGGGCTGATTCAAGTATGTATTATTTGAAGTCGTTTATTATTGACTACACCTTTCGACCTGGCACTTATTTTGTAATTTCTTTTGTTAAAATATTTACCAATAACCTACACCTAAGCCTGTTTAATACGTTTTTAATCTTTAATTTTATTGGGTTATTTGGCCTGTTATTACTCGCTAATGTTCTAAAAAGCCTTTGGCCTTATAGGCGAGGATATATGAAGTTTATTCCATATATTATTTTATTCTTACCTGGTCTTAGTTTTTGGAGTTCTGCTATTGGGAAAGATACTCCAGCATTTTTTGCAATTTGCCTTGCAATTTTTGCTTTAATGAATATTACAAAACGAAAGCATTTGTTTATAATTGCTATTGTCCTCATGTTTACTATCAGGCCTCATATAGCATTGTTAATGGTTGGTGCTGCTTCTGTTGCACTAGCAAGCGCAAAAGATGTTAAAATAATACATAGATTTGCTTTCTCTATTGTTGCCACAATTGCAGGATTTTTTGCCTTTAATTTTACAATGCAATATATTGGCCTTGGAAGTGATGTGGGAATTAGTGGAATAATTGAGTATATTTTAGGCCGTCAAGATCAAAACCTAGGAGGTGGCTCAAGTATAAATATCAAGGATATGGGATTGCCTATGAAATTATTTTCATATTTGTTTAGACCATTATTTATTGATACAAGTGGAGTTTTAGGGTTTGTTGTTTCTGTTGAAAACGTAATTCTTTTATCGTTAGTTTTTTTATTCATTCCTATGGGGATTTTTACTATTACAAGCGGCAATCATGCAGCCGTTCGTTTTAATATAATATTCGTAATTGCGGGATTGTTACTATTAAGCTTAACTACCGCCAATATGGGCATTTCGATACGCCAAAAAACAATGTTACTACCATCAATATTTTTCTTAATAGCTGTAATTGCTAACGTCCGATACAGAAAAAAAGCTAAATACTTAAACAGATATACTCACGAAACGGAATAATGGTTTATAGGGTATATTAATTTCAAAGATCAATAATCTGAAGCATTTTCTTATTTATCGTTTGCACATCAAACTTTTTTTTAGCTATTTTTCTGCTAGCATTGCCCATCATTTGCCATTTATCTTTATTCAAGATGAACCATTCCATTTTATTTGCAAGTGCTTTAGAATCCATTGGCGGAACTAGAAAACCATTCTCATTATTCTTTACAGTTTCACGACTACCAGCAATATCTGTAGTTAAAATAGGCCTGCCAATTGCCATTGCTTCAAGAACTGATCTTGGCATTCCTTCATGATATGATGGTAGCACAAATATACTGCACTCTCGTAAGAATGGCCTTACATCTTTTGTTTCACCTAAATACTCAACATTACCCTCTTCTTCCCACTTTTTTATAGTTTTAAGCGAAATTGCGTCTGGTGAGCTATCAATTGAGCCTAAAATTTGCAACTCTACTTGCGGGTATTTCTGTTTGATTAATCTTGCAGCTTCAACAAACTCATACAAACCTTTTTCTATTAATAGGCGAGCAATTAGTAAAAACCTTGTTTGTTTTATTGATATTTCACTAAAAGAAAAATAATCTAAGTTAACTCCAGAACCATTCACACTATAGCACTTGTTTTTTTTTGTGATGTTTAAAGAAACAAAAAGCTCTAGGTTATCAGGATTTTGGAAAATAACAGATTTTGCACGATGAAGAGAGTGTTTATAAAGCATGCTTACTAAGTTTTGTAGAAGTTTACGACTCCAATTTACTGGCTGAAAGCTATACCCCAAACCAGTTATTAATGCGTGAAAATGAATTTTTGGAAGAAATTTTAATGCCCACCCACTCCAAATTACTGGCTTTATTGTATAAGCAATAACAGCATCAGGGGCTAACTTTTTAAATGCTTTATATAAAGAGATAAGTGTCTTTAAATCATCAAGGGGGTTTAAATTATTTCGCTTAATTAAAAAAGGATAAAACTCTGCGCCTAATGCCTTAATTTGTTCGATCTGCTCGTTTGTAGCAGGGGCAGACATAGCAGTTACACGGTGACCTGCTTTTATAAATGCCTTGATAAGGTCACCACGAAAATTAATAAGCGAGTGAGGGAAAGCACCAACAATAATTAGATGCGCCATAAAAACTTATTACCTTTTTATCCCTGATATAACTAATCATTATTCTAGCATGGATATTAGCAAAATGCTATTCATGATTTATGTGAAATTATGTTATATTGCCGCCAATTTTTGTTGGAGGTATTATTCTTTATTACACTTACTAGCTATTAATATCTTGGCTCACTTAATTACACACCCCTGCAATATATCCAATCACTACCAAAATAATAATAAATATTTGCTGGCACACAATATTGTTAATCGACATAATTTTGATTTAACTATCAAATTTAGCACCACTAGCCAAAAATTAGATTCTCATCGTTAAAAATAAAATTGTCTTTTATTTAGGGTTGGCTAACATGATATTCAGTTAGTTAAAGGGTTAATCAAAAACTACCGTTTTTTTGCCATTTAACATTACACGATGTTCAAGGTGCAATTTTACTGCTCGTGCCAAAACTCGGCTTTCAATATCTTCGCCCTGTGCAATCATTTCTTTCGGCTCATAACTATGATTGATATGAGCAATGTCTTGTTCAATAATTGGCCCTTCATCAAGATCAGCCGTAACATAATGGGCTGTTGCACCAATAATTTTTACACCTCTATCAAAGGCTTGATGATATGGTTTTGCGCCTTTAAACGATGGTAGAAATGAATGATGAATATTTATGATTTTGCCAAATAATTTTGTTGCAAAATCATCTGACAAAATTTGCATGTAGCGAGCCAGCACAATTAAATCTGCATCTGTTGTTTTTACAAGTTGTAAGATTTTTGCTTCTTGGGCATTTTTATTGTCTTTTGTTATTGGCAAATGATAAAAATCTACTCCCTCATATTCAGCAATTTTACCTGCTTCGATATGATTTGAAATAATAGCCACAACTTGGGCATTTAAGCGTTCAGTTTTTATCTGATATAAAAGTCTATTCATTGCATGGTCAAATTTAGAAACCATGATAATTATTTTTGGTTTATTTGAGCAATCATTTATAACTGCTTCCATATCAAATTTTTTGATTATTGGACTAAGTTCATTTTTTATAGTTTTTTCGCTAAGGCTTGCAGGTGCATTAAATGCAATTCGCATAAAAAACCTATCGCTTAATTTATCCCAAAATTGATCACTTTGAGCAATATTTGCTCCCATTTCTGCAAGTTTTGTTGTAATAGTTGCAACAATGGCGGGTTTATCTTTGCAAGAAAGGGTAATTGTGAAATGCTGGTTTTTCATGATTGCCTAAAACTGTTGTTTGAGTTTTTTTAAATAGAATTTGAACAAAAGTGATTTTTGCGTTTATGTCACTTTATTAGGAAAAAATCAAAAGGCTAGGCAGAAGTATCTGCCTAAAATAAAATGATGAAACAATATCTAAATATAAGTGATGAAGTAAAAACCGCTATATTAGCCAAAAAACCAATAGTTGCCTTAGAATCCACCATCATTACGCATGGAATGCCCTATCCGCAAAATTTAAGCATGGCAAAATCAGTTGAACAAGTAGTGCGCGATAATGGCGCAGTGCCAGCAACTATTGCACTTTTAGACGGGAAGATGTTTGCAGGTTTAAGCGAAGATAATTTGGAGCGTTTGGCAAAAGAGGGGCATAAGGCGGCAAAGGCATCACGCAAAGATATGGCGGCAATCTTGAGCAATGGGCAGATGGCAGGAACAACGGTTGCAACCACTATGTTTATTGCTGAACTTGCTGGCATTAAGATTTTTGCGACTGGTGGAATTGGCGGGGTGCATCGTGGGGCAAGTGAGACATTTGATATTTCGGCCGATATAAATGAGTTAAGTAACACGCCTGTGGCTGTAGTTTGTGCGGGGGCAAAGTCTATTCTTGATATTGCAAAAACTTTGGAAGTGCTTGAAACAAACGGTGTGCCTGTCATTGGCTATGCAACAAATGATTTCCCTGCTTTTTATCTTAGAAAAAGCGGATTTTCGCTAGATCATAGTTTTGAAACACCAAAAGAAATCGCCAAGATGTTGAAATTGCAATGGCAACTTGATATGGCTGGAGTGTTAATTGCCAATCCTATTCCTAAAAAGGACGAGATGGAAGCAAAGGAAATTGAGGGCTATATTAGCAAGGCTATTTTGGAAGCAGAAAAGCAGGGCATATCTCGCAAAGAGCTTACGCCATTTTTACTCAAAAACATATTTGAAATGAGCCAAGGAAAATCACTAAAAGCAAATATTGCACTGGTTAATAATAATGCAAAAGTTGCGGCCAAAATTGCTGTGGCTTTTATGGATCAAAGCTAGTGGGAAAACTGCCAACGATTGATAGAGTTTTGGTCGTTGGCGATATTATGCGTGATACAATCGTTATCCCAAAAGGAGCAATGGTGCATGGCTCAGACGTAAGAGCTAAAATCAGTCAACACAATGGTGGGTCAGCCGCTAATCAATCGCTTTGGCTAAGTAAAAATAATGTGCCTGTTAAATTTTTAGCTCGAGTTGCTCAAGATGACTTAAGTCACTATCAAAATCATTTTGAAAAAAAAGACATCACACCAGTTTTTATTGGTGATAAAAACCTGCCAACAGGGCATTTGGTTACGCTTGTTGATGAGAATGGTGAGCGGAGTTTTTTTACTGATAGAGGTGCAAATATAAATCTTTGCCTTGATGATATTGAAAAAAATATTTTTGATGATATTTCACTTTTACATCTTTCTGCCTACGCCTTTTTTGAGACTAGCCCTCGTAAAGTTGCACTTAAATTAATAGAGCAAGCCAGACAAAAAAACATTCCTTTTTCTATTGATCCTGCTTCGTTTAGTTTTTTGCGCCAAGTTGGAGTGAAGCAATTTTTAGTTTGGACGAAGGGTGCTGCAATGTTTTTTCCAAATGAAGAGGAAGCTGCATTATTAGCGGGCAGTCAAAATTTAGAAGAGCAGATAAAACAGCTAAGTTATAATTATGATTTGGTTGTAATTAAACAGGGCGCAAATGGCTCAGTCGCTGGCAATAAAGATGGAATAATCACCAGTGCTAAAGCAAAGAAAATTAAGGCAGTTGATAGCACGGGTGCAGGAGATGCTTTTTTTGGTGGTTTTATTGGGGCGATAAAAGGTGGAGAAAATTTGCATGATTGCCTTATTCAAGGAAACCACTTTGGCGCACTCGCTACTACAAAATTAGGTGGGCAACCATAATGGAAAACCACTCGAGTGTTAAAGCTCTAAACTTATTGTCAAACATATTTGGGTTTGATAAATTTCGAGCCGGCCAAGAAGAAATAATCAAAGCGGCAATGGCAGGGCAAGACCTGCTAGCCATAATGCCAACAGGGGGCGGCAAGTCTTTATGCTTTCAGCTGCCTGCTTTAATGCACAATGGACTAACCTTGGTTATATCGCCACTTATTGCATTGATGCGAGATCAAGTTTTGCAATTAAGTGAATTGGGCATAAAAGCCGCTGCTCTTAACTCTGCAAATTCGCAGATACAAAATCAAGACATTAGCCAAGCTGCAGTTAATGGCACAATAAAAATATTATATATTTCTCCTGAGCGGTTAGCACGAGATGATACTATTAAATTTTTACAACAATGTAATATCGCTGCAATTGCAGTTGATGAAGCGCATTGTATTTCACGTTGGGGACATGATTTTCGGCCAGATTATCAACATATTGATAAGGTGCGTGATGCGCTTGGTTCTGGATCTAATAGAATGCAGATGCTTGCTTTTACTGCTACTGCTGATGAGCAAACACAAAAAGATATTGAAGAAAAACTATTCATCACAAAGCCAAAGATTTTTTTACATGGGTTTGACCGGCCAAACCTTAGCCTTGCAATGAGCCCTCGCAATAATCCAAAAAAACAATTACTTGAATTTTTAAAAAACCATCAAAATCAAAGTGGAATTATCTATTGCCAATCACGCAAGAAAGTTGATGCAACTACAGAGTTTTTGAATGAAAATAACATTAAGGCATTTGCCTATCATGCAGGGCTTGCCCAAGACATACGAGAAAAAAATCAGGACATATTTTTGGGTGAAGATGGCATAATTATTGTTGCAACAATTGCCTTTGGAATGGGAATTGACAAACCAGATGTGCGCTTTGTTTTCCATATGGATCTGCCTAAAAATATCGAAAGCTATTATCAAGAAATCGGGCGTGCTGGGCGTGATAATCTACCAGCCACAACCCACACGCTTTATGGATTAAATGAAATAAGACAATATCGAATTTGGATTGATGAAAGCGATGCCCCCGATCAGCAAAAGCAAATTGAACATCAAAAATTAAGTTCTTTAATTGCATTATGCGAAGCACCAATTTGCCGACGAATAATTTTACTTGCCTATTTTGGTGATGAGATTGAGCAATGCGGAAATTGTGACCTTTGTGCGGGAAAAGTAAGAACCCATGACGGCACAATAAATGCCCAAAAAGCTCTATCAAATATTATAAGAAGCGGCGAATTATTTGGCATGGAGCATCTTATTGCAATTTTACTGGGTGAAGAAAATGAGATGAGCCAAAAGCATGGGCATGAAATTCTTTCAACATTTGGAATTGGAAAAGATATTTCTCGCAATGAGTGGCGTTCAATTTATCGCCAACTCTATGCTCTTGCTTTGGTTGAAATTGATAGTAATAGATTTAATCGTTGGGTAGTGACTGATGCAGGTTGGCAAGTTTTACGCAAACAAAAAACAGTGCTGTTAAGAGATGAATTTGTTGTAAGCAAGGCAAGTTTACGCTCGACAGGGTTAAGTAAAACTGCACCTGACTTAAAAGATTGCAACACCGAGCTTCTAGCCGCTTTAAAAGAATATCGGCTTGCTTTGGCTAAAGAGCAGAAAAAACCAGCATTTGTTATTTTTAGCGATAAATCGCTTATTGATATGGCCAAAAAACTACCGAGCAATGAAGAGGAAATGCTTGCCGTTCACGGAGTTGGGCTGAAAAAACTCGAACAATATGGCAAAGATTTTTTAGATATTATCAAAAACCAGCAATAACAATTTTGCCCTTAGCTCTGCCGCTTTCAAGTAATTCATGCGCTTTTTTGAGATTTTGTGCATTGATCGGTGTAAGCAAAACTTCAAGTGTTGTGCGGATTTTACCGGCATCTATCAGACTAGAAACCTCATTCAAAAGTTCATGCTGTTTTATCATATCATCTGTTTCAAACATTGAGCGAGTGAACATAAATTCCCAAGATAAGCTCACCGATTTTGAACGAATAAGACTCATATCTAGCGGTGCTTTGCTCTCAACAATGCTAACAATATGCCCCTGCGGTTTTATCATTTTTACCACATCATTCCAATGGCCATCTGTATCATTAAAAATTGCGATGTAATCAATATATTCAGACCCAAGTTCAACAATTTGCGGCTTCATTTTTTGTCGATGATTTACAACTTCATCAGCCCCGAGGTCTTTTACCCATGCAATAGTATCAGGACGTGAAGCGGAGGCTATCACGTGTAGTCCTGCCAATTTTGCTAATTGAATAGCGATTGACCCAACTCCGCCAGCTCCTCCAATAATTAAGATTGACTTACCCTTGTCTGATCCAGAAAAATCTATTTTCATGCGATCAAAAAGGCTCTCATAAGCAGTGATAGAAGTGAGTGGTAAAGCCGCTGCTTGCTCAAAACTCAATGATTTTGGCTTAAGGCCAACAATGCGCTCATCAACATTTTGAAACTGGGCATTTGAGCCTTGTCGAGTAATATCACCCGCATAAAAAACCTCATCACCCTTTTTAAACAAAGTGACATCCTTACCAACAGCAATAATTATTCCGCTTGCGTCCCAACCAAGAATTTTAGGCTCTCTTTCAACCAATTCTTTTGGCGCACGCACTTTGGTATCAACAGGATTTACCGAAATAGCTTTAACTTGGACCAATAGATCATGCGATCTAGGAGATGGTTTTTTTGCCTCAAAATCAAAAAGAGAGTTGGGGTCAGATATGGGTAGATAATGGGTAAGTCCGACAGCCTTCATTCCAGCCTCCTTATAAAGATAATAAAAATCTTTAGTTCATAGTTAAGATAGTTTCAATAAAATAGCATCTATTATGATGATGAAACATATTATTTTAATATTTGGGTTTTTTATTGTGTCTATTAATTCACCCGCTTTTTCAAAAGCTATGCTCTCTCAACCAGCGATTAGTTGTGTCCAAAAACAAATGAATATTTTGGGTTTTAATGCTGGTAATGCAGATGGTATTTTAAATAAAAAAACCATTGAGGCCACCATAATATTTAGAGCTTCCCTAGGCTCAAAAGATAATAGCATCGATTATGATCTTATATTAGACCTTGCGCCGCTTGCTTTAACAAATGCTCAGCTTTGGTGCAAAACAATCGCAAAAAAATATCCAAAATTAGATAATTTTACTCAAGAAAATACTGCCAATCAAATCCCAATTCAATCACGATAACCTTTGGAAAAAAATATGCTTAAACCTATTTGCCATACGTTAGCTACGAGCATGACAATTTTAGCTATTTTTATTCCTGTTGCAAATGCAGCTGATGTTTTTATACAGCCAGATATTTTTCCTCAACCGCAAGATAATAGTTTTTCTTTTTCTGGCTCTATTGGCATTTTAGCACTTGAAGCAAAAGAGTATGTTTTTGATGGAACAGGGTCTTCAAACACCT
>JAMONZ010000027.1 GCA_027066315.1 Hyphomicrobiales bacterium | reverse complement strand
AGCTTTTATAATATCAGGCTCGTTTTGATGACCACCACGAGCGGCGTTTATTATACTTGGTTTAAAATTCTCTGAGCGTTTTAGTTTTTTAAAATTATCATAATTTAGAATGTTTTTGGTCTGTTGTGTTAGGGGTAAAAGATTGACTAATATATCAACCCTTGACAAAAATTCATCAAACTCATTGTTGCCAACAAAGGTTTTTACGCCAGTGATGTTTTTTTTAGACCTTGCCCAGCCAGAAATATTAAAGCCAAAAACCTCTAGCTTTTTTACTACATCAAGCCCTAATTCTCCTAAACCCATAATGCCGATATTTCTTTGATGGGCGGGGGGTGGAAAATATTGTTGCCAGAGGTGATTTTTCTGCTCATTTTGATAATGGGGAAAGAGGCGATGATGTTTTAATATATGAGAGATTACATATTCGCTCATACAATTGGCTAAATCATTATCAACAAAACGCACAATAGGAACTTTTTTGGGCAGGTTTTTATGCTCCAAAAGTGCATCAACTCCAGCACCAAGTGACATTATTGCTTTAAGGTTATTTAGGTCATCAAAGGCGTTGAGGTTTGGTTTCCAAACCAAGATATAATTTATTGCAAACGGATCAAATTTATCCTCTTTTTTATAAATTGGGTATGAGCCAAGTTTTTCTTTTAAGCGTATGAGCCAATGATCTTCATCAACTTCGTTTAAGTGTAACAATAATGCCATTATCTATCACTTTTCTAAAAAAACGGGCTACACCATTAAGGAGCAGCCCGCTTAAAAAAATTATTTTTAAATATAATTATTCAACTGGAAGCGGTACTGGGTCATTAGACAAAGATTGCAAGTAGACTAAGAGAGCCGCGCGATCTTCGGCCTTTTTAATGCCTGAAAATGTCATTTTAGTTTTTGGAGCAAAAGTTTTTGGTGAGGTAAGAAATTCATTTAGATTTTCATAACCCCAAACATCGCCTTTTGTACCGATTTCTTGGAATATAGTTGAATATTTAAAACCCTCAGTGCTTGCAATATTGTGGCCAATAATATCCCACAATGCTGGGCCAACCATAGTTTTGCCACCTTCTTTTAAGCTGTGACATGCTGAGCATTTACGAGAAACTTTTTTCCCATCTTCAACCGTTGCTGAAGCCAACAAGGCTGCAAAGGAAAGCTCTGCAACTGGCTCTGAAGTGGGCTCTGTTGGTTGCTCAGCAGTTGTTGTGGGTTGATCGGTAGGTGTTTTTGGTTGTTCGGTTGGAGTTGAAGTTGCTTGTGCGACTTCTGGCACGGGTAGAGTATATCCGCCGCCATTGCCCTTGATTGGCGTATAAACTGCGTTGGTTGTAAAACTAATGATTAGCAAAAAGGCCGCAGCCCCAACTATTGCTATTAGAAAACTGATAAGGCCTTTAATATTCATAATTCTCTCCAACGAGTTTTAAATGATGTTTATAAAATTTTAAAAATAAAATAGTTTTTATGAAAAGCAAACTACATTTAAGCAAGTGTTTGTGCAACAGGATAATTTAGCTTAAAAGATAATTATATTTATGTGTGGAGTTTAGAAAATTGAGTAAAAAAATTGCGTTTCAGGGTGAGTTGGGTGCATTTAGCCATAGTGCAGTTGCAGCATTATTTCCACAAGATGAGGCTTTTGCGTGTGAAAGTTTTGAAGATAGCATAAAAGCGGTTCAAAATGGGGTTGCCGATTTTGGAGTTGTGCCGATTGAAAACTCTCTTTATGGGCGAATTGCTGATATTCATCATCTGCTACCAGAAAGCGGGCTTAATATTGTTGGTGAATATTATTTACCAATTGAGATGAATTTGCTTGGCATAAAGGGCGCAAAACTTAGCGATATAAAATCTGTTCAAAGTCTATCGGTAGCACTTGGACAGTGTCGTAAATTTATTGCAAGTCATGGGCTTAAAAAAATAAATGCTATTGATACCGCAGGCTCAGCAAAGCAAGTTGCAAGAATTGGCAATATTACTGCTGGGGCTATTGCTTCAAAATTAGCGGCTGATATTTATGGTCTTGATGTGTTGGCAAGCAATATTGAAGATGCAAAACATAATACAACAAGATTTTTAATTATGAGCAAAGCTGAAATTAAAGCTCTTTCGAACAATGGGCCAGTTAAAACTACATTTGTTTTTAGAGTAAGAAATGTCCCCGCAGCCCTATATAAAGCAATGGGTGGCTTTGCGACAAATGGCATAAACATGAGCAAGCTAGAGAGCTATATGGTTGATGGATCATTTACAGCAACGCAATTTTATGCCGATATTGAGGGACACCCAGATGATAAGTCAGTAAAATTTGCATTTGAAGAGCTCGAATTTTTTACCGATTTCATAAAAATTCTTGGGGTTTATCCTAAGGGAGATAAATAGGGTGGTTATGAAATACTTATCCAATGGGGGGTGACTCGGAGTAAAGTTTTAAATGTTGACAAAAAAATAACATAATTAGGCTATTAATTGGTATCACCATGATATATGAGTTAGTTAGGCATAGCTAGTATTGGGGTGTAAATGTTGAATAATAGTTATTGGAATGATGAAGATGCAATTTGCGAAATAAGGAATATTGCCAGATCGCCTAAATTAGACATTGCGTATAAAAAGCATGCGCTGGAAAGGCTGAGTGAGCGTGGTTTGATTATGTCTGATGTTCTTTATGTTTTAAAGAACGGTTTTATTCATCTTAACCCTGAGCCAGCAACTCGAAATGGATATAATAAATACGCAATGGAATGTAGATGCCCAAATGGTGGAAGCAGAGAAGTTAGAGTAATAGTTATACCAGATAAAAAGGCGTGTTTATTAAAAATAATATCAGTTATGTGGGTTGATGAAAAAAAGACACGGGCTGGAACTATAATTGGAGAAGAGTATAATGAGTAAGATTTATCACTATAAAGAATGTGGTCTTGATAATGTTTTTATTGAGGGCATAAATATTTGCATTGATGATGATGGTGATGAAGTTATCACTATTTCTGCTGTCAATGAGCTTCATAAAGCTATTGCACTTGGTATCGTTTCTCATGAGCATGGAATTAGTGGTGAAGAGTTGCGTTTTTTACGAACAGAAATGGGCTATACACAAGCAGAACTTGCTATTTTTGTTCATAATGACAAGCAAACTATTGGCAGATGGGAGCGCGGAGAATATGATATTGATGGTTCTGCTGAAACTATTATACGCCGCCTTGCTATTGAAAAACTTACTTTAGATGTTGAGTTAGATATGGAAGAGTTGGCTCGTCGTAGTATTTCTACTGTGCCAATGCAGCGAATAGAAATTAAAAAATCTAGTAATAATGAACATTATGAATTATCAGCCGCTTAAAAATGCTCAATAAATTCGCAATGTTTCCCTTGCAATTAGCTCTTTCATTTGCCAAATAGTGTTTGGGAGGCTGGTGGCGGACATGTTCCTCGCCAACTGGGTCAGGTCCGGAAGGAAGCAGCC
>JAMONZ010000026.1 GCA_027066315.1 Hyphomicrobiales bacterium | reverse complement strand
GGTTTACGGGCGCATATTCTGAAAACTCTTGGAGAATAAAATGTATATTTTGGCACTTACAGGATCAATTGCAACTGGAAAATCAACGGTATTAAAAATTTTTAGTGAGCAAAATATTGCAACTATTTCAGCAGATGAAATAGTGCATAAACTATATGATAATCAGGCTTTTAAGCAACTTGCGCTCGCTTTTCCAATTGCAATAAATGACAATAAAATAGACAAAAAAATCCTAAAAAAAATAATTCTTGGGTCAACAAAAAACCTAAAAATTCTAGAAGATATACTTCATCCATTAGTTCAAAAAGAAATTGAAAAATTTATACTTAAATCAAAAGAAGAAAATAGACAGATAATAGTATTAGAAATTCCGCTATTATTTGAAAGTAATAATAAATATCAATATGATGCTATTGCAGTTACTTATTGTGATGAAGAAACGCAATTAGAGCGTGTTTTGCTAAGAGAAGGCATGAGTAAGCAAAAACTGCAATTTATTTTAAATCAGCAAATGCCGCAAAAAGATAAAAAAGAAAGGGCAGATTTCTTAATAGATAGCTCAACCGGACTTGAAGATACAAAAAAACAGGTTAAAGATATAATCTTGGCAATTAAGCAAATTATTAAAACCCCTAAAAAAAACATTCATTAAAATAGCGAAATAAAATGATACGTGAAATTGTTCTTGATACAGAAACTACAGGCCTAAGCCCAAAATCTGGTGATAAAATTGTTGAAATTGGCTGTGTAGAGTTAATCAACCATATACCAAGCGGAAAACACTATCATATATATTTAAACCCAGAGCGTGATATGCCAGAAGAGGCATTTAGAATTCATGGAATATCTTCAGAATTCTTGGCCGATAAACCAATATTTTATAGTGAATATCAAAAATTTATGGAGTTTATTGCTAACTCTACTCTAATAATTCACAACGCACCGTTTGATCTGGGTTTTTTAAACGCTGAACTTAAAAACTGCTCGCAAAAACCAATAACAAATAAAATAATAGATACTGTGCAATTAGCTAGGAAAATTCACCCAGGTGCAAGGGTAAGCCTTGATGCTTTGTGTAAACATTATAACATTAGTAATGCGCATAGAAAATTACATGGTGCATTGCTTGATAGTGAAATATTAGCAGAAGTGTATTTGGAGTTAATCGGAGGACGTCAAGTTGGCTTGGCACTTAATTCCAAAGCAAGGTCAGAAAACTCCAACCTAAATTCAAACGATCAAACTAGTAATAAGGCTGGCTTGGAGATAAAAATTATAGAAAAACGCCTAAAATTATTGCAACCAAGAGTAAGTGAGCAAGAAAAAAAAAGCCATGATGAGATGGTCAAAAAAATGGGTAGAACGGCAGTTTGGCAAAAATATAACTAAAAAATCATAAAATTATCCATGAGTTAATGCAAAATACTCATCTTCTATTGACCTTTCTCCCAATTATCAGTCATTAAACAAAAACAAATAACAAAAAAGATTATTCAAATGGAAAAATTTATCGACCTAACAGGGGTTGCTGCCCCAATGCCAATTATCAATATTGATACAGATATGATAATTCCAAAACAATATCTTAAAACTATAAAACGCTCTGGTTTGGGTACGGCATTATTTTCAGAAATGCGCTATGATGAAAAGGGTGAAGAAAATCCAGATTTTGTGCTAAATAAACCAGCCTATCGTGAGGCAAAAATTATTATTGCAGGCGATAATTTTGGTTGCGGCTCTTCTCGTGAGCATGCTCCATGGGCAATTAAGGATTTTGGCATTCGTTGTGTAATTTCAACATCATTTGCAGATATTTTTTATAATAATTGCTTTAAAAATTCCATTTTGCCAATAGTTGTATCGCCAGAGCAGTTAGAAAAATTACTAGATGATGCTACAAGAGGCGCAAATGCTACTCTAAGTATTGATTTACAAGCACAAACAATAAAAGGGCCAGATGGTGGCACTATAGAGTTTGAAATTGACCCTTCTCGTAAAAATGCATTGCTTGAGGGACTTGATGATATTGCTGCGACTTTAAAAAAATCAAAAGTGATTAATGATTTTGAAAATAATATGGCACAAAACCAGCCTTGGGTATAAATAATGGTAAAATATATATCGTCTGGCTCACCCTTTGAAGAAAAAATTGGCTATTCTCGTGCTGTAATAGATGGCGATATGGTTTATGTTTCAGGCTCAACGGGATATGATTATGAAACAATGATTTTACCCATTGATGTGATTGAGCAAACAATCAACACTCTTAATACAATTTCAAAAGCCCTTGAGCAGGCGGGTTGTACGCTAGATGATGTTTTAAGAGTCCGATATTATTTAAAAAATTTAAGTGATTTAGAGGTGGTAATGCCAATTTTGGCTAAAGCATTTAAAAAAGCAAAGCCTGCTGCAACCTTAATCAAGGCTGATTTGATTGAGCAAGAAATGAAAATAGAAATTGAAGTAACAGCACGAAAAAATGCTTCAAAAGCCTAAATATTTAGAATGTAAAACAATTAGAAAGAATGAAATGTCAGAAAATTTATTATTACTTGCAGGCGATGGTATCGGTTCCGAAATTATGGCTGAAGTTGAAAAGCTAATTGCTTTTTTAAATAAGTCAGGCAAAACAGACTTTAAAATAGATAAAGGTCTAGTTGGTGGCGTAGCTTATGATGCACATGGAGAGGCTATTTCCGATGAAGATATGGAAAAAGCTCTAATGTGTGATGCAGTAATTTTTGGTGCTGTTGGTGGGCCAAAATGGGATAATGTTCCGTATGACAAACGCCCAGAAGCTGGCCTGCTACGCCTTCGCAAGGATTTAGGGCTTTTTGCAAATCTTCGCCCAGCAATCTGCTATCCTGCCCTATCTGATGCATCAGCCTTAAAGCCTGAAATTGTAGAAGGGCTTGATATTTTAATTGTGCGTGAGCTTACTGGTGGTGTATATTTTGGCGAGCCAAAAACCATCACTGAATTGGGTGATAATGAAAATGGAAAAAATCAAAAACGAGCCATTGATACACAAATTTATGAAAGCTATGAAATTGAGAGAATTGCAAAAGTAGCTTTTGATATGGCTCGCACAAGAGGTAAAAAACTTCATTCAGCCGATAAAAAAAACGTAATGATCTCTGGCGTATTGTGGGACGAGGTGGTGCGTGAGGTTGCAAGCGAGAATAAGGATATTGAATTTAATCATATTTTAGCTGATAATTGCGCAATGCAACTAGTACGTAATCCTAAGCAATTTGATGTAATTGTTACTGATAATCTTTTTGGTGATATTTTATCAGATACCGCCGCAATGTTAACTGGCTCGCTTGGAATGTTGCCCTCTGCCTCGCTTGGTGCGCCAGATAAAATAACAGGTAAACGCAAAGCAATGTATGAGCCAGTGCATGGTTCAGCCCCAGATATTGCAGGACAAAAAATTGCCAACCCAATAGCAATGATTGCTTCTTTTGTTATGGCTTTACGTTATTCATTTAATATGGTTGAATTAGCAGATGAAGTTGATGCAGCAATTACAAGCGTTTTAGCAGATGGTTTGCGCTGTGGTGATATAATGCAAGATGGCTGTAAACTGGCAGGCACAAGAGAAATGGGCGATGCAATCATTGCAAAACTTGAACAATAAGATATTTTAGAATGAATATATCTATTAAAAAATTGCTATCTATTTTGCTGTTTAGCTCAAGCATATTAGGCATGAGTATGAGCATAGCAAATGCACAAGTTAATATGCAAGGATTTGGTATTTCTGAAATTCGTGCAGGGGTTTTGGCTCACTCGGTTGATAGGCCAGGACCTAATGATGAGCCTCTTAACCTCACACGGATTGAAGATATAAGTTTTGAAATTCTATTTTTCTCACCCAATATTGATGCCTTTAAGTGGATAGGCTCACCAAGGCCAAATCTAGGTGCAACGATAAATACCAAGGGGCGGGAGAGCAAAGCTCATTTTGCTTTAACTTGGAGTGCTAATATTTTTGATAGCGGTTTTTTTGTTGAGGGAAGTTTGGGTGCAGCTATTCATAATGGCGCACTTGATGGAGTGACTGAGCCTGCCCGCAAACTTGGCACTAGGGTATTATTTTATGAAGCTGCTGGCATCGGATATAATATAGACGATGATTTTAATATCATTCTTTTTGCTGAACATGCTTCAAATGCAAATCTTGCTTCGCCAAATAAGGGTCTTTCAAATTTAGGCATAAAATTGGGTTATAAATTTTAGCTAGTAAATAATCATTACCATGTTTATAAGTCGTCAAAATATAATTAAATAAATTATGAGGACGAATGATGAATTATCGTGTGGCAATTGTTGGCGCAAGTGGGAATGTTGGTGCAGAAATGCTCAATATTTTAGCTGAGCGTAATTTTCCAGCAAGTGAAGTAATAGCATTAGCATCATCTCGCTCAAAAGGGCGAGAAGTTAGTTTTGGCGATAAATTACTCAAATGTCAGGTTCTTGATAATTTTGATTTTAGCGGTGTAGATATTTGTTTAATGTCGGCTGGCTCTGATATTGCAAAAAAATGGGCTCCAAAACTTGGTGCAATGGGGATTGTAGTAATAGATAATTCTAGTGCTTTTCGTTATGATAGCGATGTCCCGCTTATTGTGCCTGAGGTAAATGCTGATGTTCTTGATGAATATATGGCCAAAAAAAATCGCCGCAATATTATAGCAAACCCCAATTGCTCAACTGCACAATTAGTTGTGGCATTAAAACCGCTACATGATGCAGCAACAATTAAGCGAATAGTTGTTTCAACTTATCAATCAGTTTCTGGTGGTGGCAAAGAGGCAATTGATGAGTTATGGTCACAGACCAAGGGTATTTTTGTAAATGACAAACCAGAGCCTAGTGTTTTTCCAACTCAAATAGCTTTTAACGTTATTCCACATATCGATGTGTTTATGGAAGATGGCTATACTAAAGAAGAGTGGAAAATTCTAGCTGAAACAAAGAAAATGCTCGATCCAAAAATAAAAGTAAGTGCAACTGCTGTTAGAGTTCCAGTTTTTGTTGGGCATGCTGAGGCGGTAAATATTGAATTTAAAAATCCACTTTTGGCAGATGAAGCTAAAGAAATTTTACGTGCAGCTCCAGGTATTATGGTAATAGATAAACGTGAAAATGGCGGCTATATCACTCCAATTGATTGCGCAGGAGAAGACGCTAGTTTTGTAAGTCGCATTCGTGAGGATATTTCGGTTGAAAATGGCCTTGCCATGTGGGTTGTATCTGATAATTTGCGAAAAGGTGCAGCTTTAAACACTATTCAAATTGCAGAGACTTTGATAAATAACGGTCTAATTAACAAAGGTTCATAAATGCCAACTCGTCACATATTGTTGGCTTTATTAGTTGTTGCAATATGGGGTTTTAATTTTGTTGTAATAAAAATAACAGTTGAGGCCATGCCGCCGTTTTTAGCGGCGGCTTTGCGGTTTTCATTGGCTGCTATTCCTGCAATATTTTTTATAAAGCCACCAAAGAATGAATTTGGCAAAACGCCTTGGTTATTTGTCATAGGTTTTGGACTTAGTTTTGGTTTTGCGCTCTATGCATATCTTAACCTTGCTCTTTATGTGGGTTTACCCGCTGGGCTTGGTTCATTAATTTTGCAGGTACAGGCATTTTTTACCATGATAATTGCCTTTTTTGTTCTTAATGAACGAGTGAGTTTATCTCAAATATTTGGCGCAATGACAGCCTTTTTTGGTATAGCAATAATTGGTTATTATCGATGGGAAAGCGCAAGTTTATTTCCATTTGTCTTAGCAATTTTGGCGGCAATTTCTTGGGCTTTTGCAAACATTATTACAAAATTATCAGGCAAGATTAACCCAATTTCATTGGCTGTTTGGGGATCAGCTGTTGCCGCAATACCATTATTTATTTTATCATTTATATTTGAGGGTGTTGACAAATTAGTTATATTTTTTGTTGCGCCAGATTGGTGGGTAATAGCAATGATAGTATTTGGAGCTTATCCTGCAACCCTACTTGGTTTAGCAATTTGGAACTGGTTATTAGGAAAATATCCAACATCAAGCGTCGCTCCATTTTCTTTATTAGTGCCAATTACTGGGCTAATTTTTGGCTGGATTTTACTTGGAGAAACTATCGCTATGCTTGAGATAGCGGGAGGAATTTTTGTAATAATAGGGCTTGGAATAACAATATTAAAGCCTAAGAAAAGCTAATATTCTATCTTTTGAAAATTATGGTTGTTATTGTCCAAAATCATTAACTCACCAGTTTTTATATCAAACCAAGCTCCATGCAAATTAAGATCACCAGTTTTTTCTAAAGCCATAATATAGGGGAAGCTACGAAGGTTTTGGATAGAATTTTTAACCGATAAATGCTCAAGATAGGTTTGCCTCTCTTTATCATCTAAACCAGCTATACCATTTGTTTCTTTTGCAGCAGGCTTAAGCATATCAAGCCATTTTCCAATAAAATCACCAGGGGCAAGCGGCTCTTTCAAAGGATTTAATGCAGCATTAATTCCGCCACAGCGGCCATGGCCTAAAACAATAATATTTTTGATTTTAAGTGCTAAAATTCCAAACTCAAGAGCTGCAGAAGTGCCATGCTGCCCCTCATCATCTGGGAAAAAGGGCGGCACTAAATTTGCAACATTACGAACAACAAATAATTCACCAGGCTTTGTTCCAAATATTGTCTCGGGTGCTGATCTAGAATCACAACATGCAACAATCATGGTATCAGGAGTTTGACCCTTTTCAGCTAGGTCATAATATCGCTGTTGTTCGTCATTATAATGGCCTTTCATAAAAGAGGAATAGCCATCTAAGAGATTTTTAGGAAACTTGTTCATGGTTAAACAGAATAACGTTTTATGAATGAATAGGCAACTACTTGTTGATGAGTTTAATTTTTTAGCTACATAAAAAAGGGCTGATGAAAGTAATTTATTTACCTTATCAGCCCAATAAAATTTATTATGTTACGCCGCTGCCACTTCGGATAGGAAGCTATCAATTGTTTTTCGTAAAATCAACGCTTGTGATGATACTCCTTCAGATGTTTCAAGCACTTGTGATGCACTTGAGTTAGTTTCCTCAACCGAAGATGTAACCACTTCCATAGAGCCAACCACTTGCTTTGTGCTTGAGGCTGCTTGTGCAACAGATTGAGAAATTTCAGCTGTTGCCGCACCCTGCTCTTCTACAGCAGATGCAATTGATGCAGTATAAGAATTAACTTCATTCATGGTGCGGCTAATTTCTTCAATTGCTGTCACCGCATCAGAGGTTGAACTTTGAATATCAGCAATTTGCGAGGATATTTCCTCGGTTGCAGTTGCAGTTTGATTTGCAAGGCTTTTAACTTCAGATGCTACCACCGCAAAACCTTTACCAGCTTCACCAGCTCGTGCTGCCTCAATTGAGGTGTTAAGAGCAAGCAAATTTGTCTGCTCGGCAATATCTTGAATAAGCGAAATAACATCACCAATTTTTTGAGCCGCAGCTGCAAGAGCGGTTACTTTTCCATTGGTGGAGTTTGCAGCCTCACTTGCATTATTAACAATTGTATTTGTTTTTGAAACTTGTCGAGAAATTTCTTCAATTGATGCAGCAAGCTGTTCAGCAGCGGCGGCCACCGCTTGCACATTTTCAGAAGCAGATTGTGAAGCATTAGCGGCCTCATTTGCTTGGCCCGAGGTGTTATTTGCAACAGTGGTTAGAGTATTAGCAACACTACTCATTTGGCCAGTATTGCTTGATACTAACTCAAGGGCGTTGCCAACTGTATCTCTAAAGCTAGAAATAAGTGTTTCAACTTTTTGTTGTCGTTGATCCCTTAAACTTTCCTCAGCTTCATTTTCTTTTACAAGGCGAAGGCGTTCAATGCCACTTTGCTTAAATATTTCAACAGCACGTGCCATATCTCCAAGTTCATCTTGGCTTTGCATTCCAGGAATATTGGTATCAAAGTCCCCATCTGCTAAAAATGCCATAGTTTGTTTAAGGCGGGCAATAGGGCCTGTTATTGAGCGAATTATTAAAACACCAAGAACTAATGTTACAAGGAATATTACGGTATTTATTGCAATTATTAACCATAAAGCTGAGTTTGCGGCATTGGCCTCAATTTGAGCTTCATGTAATAAATCATCTGCTAATATATTTTCTAATTTCACTAATTCGCTAATTCTATCTGTTGAAACATTATACCAATCAACCGCATTAATCCCAATTATTGAACCGCCAAATGGAGCAGCATAGGCTTTCTGACGTATATTTTCTACTTGAATTGATGTGGTAGAATTTTCCAATTTTATAAAGTGATCAAATTCATTAGGAGTTGAAAAATTCTCAAAATATTTCAAATAAGCATCACCCAATGATTTTTGATTAGTAAAGCCCTGATAGCTAGTTTGGGTAAAAGAGCCATTAGAAAAACCGGATGATCCATTTGCCCTCTCAAGGCCAGCTGTTTCAATGGTTCTAACTATAGCAACATATGCCAATGCTCGCTTCATAAGCCCGACAGTTTTTGCCTTACTCGTTGCGGTTTCAAGTGTTTCTATTAGCTCATTAATAGCCTCACTATAAAGGCTTGCCATAACAGGAGTTGTAACCAATTGGTTACTAACTTTCTCACGCATGCTATTAAGCTGGTTTAGCTTGTTAATAGTATTTGTTAGATGGCCATCATAATCAAGCACCTCTCCATTATCTTGAGCATTTTTAATCTTTGCCTTAAGTTCAGCAATAGCAGCATCGGTTTGTGGCTTTGAAGCTCGCAATAAATCGGTAAATGAAGAACTGTTCTTTCCTAAAAACCCAGCACTGCGTCCACGCTCTTCTTGCAATGAGTGCATAACTGATGAAACAGCAGGAGTAATAGAGAAAGCATGAATAACCTCATTGGCATGTTTAACCTCTTCAAATTGTTTAAAAGCTAATTGTGACCCAAGATAAAACACGGCTAAAGTTGGCACTAAGCCAAGTAATAATATTCTCCCCTTAACAGAAAAAAGTGTAGATTTTATCTTATCACTAAATGTTTTTGTTTCATTTACTTGCTCTGAGTTTTGTTCGCCCATAATTAAATAACCCCTTTTGGCTCATTATTATTGATACCAACACTTTCCCAATTGATTTTTAGAATCAACTTTGGGGTTGGCCTTCTATTTCGCCATGGTGGAGTATATAGCGTTAATCCTTGCTCAAATTGATTCTAAGATGAACTACTTATAGATTTTAAGAAGGTCAGGTTTTTGATAAGAAAATTATTAATTTTTGACCAATTGATAAAATTTTTAAAATAGTATACGTATAATAAAAAGAAAATAATTTAAGGGGGGTGAAGTGGGAGAGGGACAGTTAAAAAAAGGCATAATTTCTGAGCGTTTAAACTTAGATGAATATAAAGAAAATTTTTGTGATTTACACTCTCCTTTGGGGCAGCATGAAGCATTAGTTGAAGCTGGGCGTTGTTATTTTTGTTATGATGCTCCTTGTCAAACTGCTTGCCCTGCTGAAATAGATGTTGCACTTTTTATTAGAGAAATTTCAAACTCAAATCCACTTGGTGCAGCAAAAACTATATTTGATCAAAATATTTTTGGCGGTATGTGCGCTCGTGTTTGCCCTGTTGAAATACTTTGTGAAGAAGCATGTGTGCGCCAAGAGGCCGAGAGCAAGCCTGTTAAAATTGGACAATTACAGCGTTTTGCAACTGATTTAGCTATTGATAAGAATAAGCAATTTTATCAGGCAGGTGATCCTAGCGGTAAAAAAATTGCAGTAATTGGAGCAGGTCCAGCGGGGATTGCATGCGCTCATCGCCTTAGTATGTATGGTCATGAGGTAGAGATATTTGATGCAAAAGAAAAGGCAGGAGGGTTAAACGAATTTGGCATTGCTGCATATAAATCAGCTAATGATTTTGCACAAAAGGAGATAAATTATATTCTTAAAATTGGTAACATTAAAATAAATACTAATAAAAAACTTGGCTCTGATTTTTCCCTTGATGACTTAAGCAATAAATATGATGCCGTTTTTTTAGGTCTTGGTTTGGCTGGAGTGAATGCGCTTGGTTTAAAAAACGAAGATGCAAAAGGGGTGCAAGACGCAATAGATTTTATTGCTGAGTTACGTCAAACAAAAGATAAATCAAAAATAGCTATTGGGCAGAATATTGTGGTGATTGGTGGCGGTATGAGTGCCATTGATATGGCCATTCAGGCTAAATTATTAGGGGCACAAAATGTTACTCTTTGTTATCGACGTGGAATAGAGCAAATGGGCGCAAGCATCTATGAGCAAGAATTAGCAACCTCTAAAGGGGTGGTAATTAAACACTGGCTGAGCCCAAAAAAAATCTTAACAAAAAAAGGGCAAGTAACTGGCATCAAGCTAGAATATACAAGTTTAAAAAATGGCAAATTAATGGGTACTAAAGAGAAAACCACTCTTGAGGCCGATCAGATTTTTAAAGCTATTGGGCAAAATCTCATCTCAAAAAATATTAAAAGTTTAAACTTAAAAAATGGACGCATTCTAGTTGATGATGAATTTCGCACCTCTAATGAAAAAATCTTTGCCGGAGGTGATTGTATTTTTGATGGTGAAGACCTCACCGTAACCGCTAGTGCAAACGGACGTGATGCAGCAATTGCCATCAATAAACAATTATCAAAAGGAGCAAAATAATGGCCAATTTAAAAAACTCCTTTGCGGGTATAAAATCACCAAATCCATTTTGGTTAGCCTCAGCACCGCCAACCGATAAGGCCTATAATGTTGAGCGAGCATTTAAGGCTGGTTGGGGCGGAGTTATGTGGAAAACTCTTGGGGAAGATGGCCCACCTGTGGTTAATGTAAATGGCCCAAGATATGGCGCAATTTTTGGTGGTGATAGGCGACTAATTGGGCTTAATAATATCGAACTTATTACCGACCGACCTTTGCAACTTAATTTGCAAGAGATTAAACAGGTTAAGAAAAATTGGCCAGATCGTGCCGTTGTAGTTTCGCTTATGGTACCGTGTGAGGAAGATGCGTGGAAAACAATATTGCCCGTAGTAGAGGAAACTGGTGCTGATGGAATTGAATTGAATTTTGGCTGTCCGCATGGCATGAGTGAGCGGGGCATGGGCGCAGCAGTTGGGCAAGTACCTGAATATATTGAAATGGTAACCCGTTGGTGTAAGGCCAACACGAGAATGCCCGTTATTGTAAAACTAACGCCAAATATTACCGATATTCGTTATCCCGCCCGTGCGGCATATCAAGGGGGGGCAGATGCAGTTTCTTTGATAAATACTATTAATTCTATCACTTCTGTAAATCTTGATATTTTTGCTCCCGAGCCAACGATAGATGGTAAGGGGACGCATGGCGGATATTGCGGGCCTGCGGTTAAGCCAATTGCGTTAAATATGGTGGCAGAAATTGCTCGTGATGAACAGATGCAAGGCCTGCCGATTTCAGGAATTGGCGGCATAAATAACTGGCGAGATGCGGCAGAATTTATTGCCCTTGGTTCGGGCAATGTGCAGATATGTACCGCTGCGATGACTTATGGTTTCAAAATTGTAGAAGAAATGATTTCTGGCCTAAGCAATTGGATGGACGAAAAGGGATATGAAACCCTTGATGATTTTATTGGAAAAGCCGTTCCAAATGTTACTGATTGGCAATATCTAAATCTTAATCATATCACCAAGGCTAAAATTAATCAGGACTTATGTATTTCATGTGGGCGATGTCATATTGCATGTGAGGATACATCTCATCAGGCTATTATGGATAGCAAAGATGGAAAACGCCATTTTGAAGTAAAAAATGAAGAATGTGTGGGCTGCAATCTATGCGTTAATGTCTGCCCAATTGAAAATTGCATAGAAATGGTGACCCTGAAAGCTGGTGAAATTGATGAGCGAACGGGTGAAAAGGTAAGCGGCAATTATGCCAATTGGACAAAGCATAAGAATAACCCAAATTCAAATGGGTAAGATGAGTTGTTGGTTATGTGTGCGGGTGGTTAAGAATGATAATAGGTTATCATAAAAAGTAGCAAATATCATTTTGAGCAAAGCGAAGCATTTACTTAATCAAGCCGCAATTGGTAATTTTCTATTGCATTGGCTCGATAGTCTACAATAAAATTCATGCTAAAGCCGTTAAACTTACCATTTACATATTCAAATTGTGTGATGATTTCTGGTTGAGAAGGGTTGGTTTTGGCATAAGAAAAACAATATTGGGTTGAAGCATCTATGGCCCAATCATTTTTTAACTCGGTTTTCATTTCTTCAAGTCGTTCAGTTTTTACTGGATTTCCCAAGCGATCTTGGGCTGAAATATTTTCTATCCAATCAGTATATTGCTCGCAAATTTTACCATCTGCCCGCAAAATCCCCCCTGTTGGGGTTTTAAGAATGGTTTCATTATCCCACAACTCAATAACGTCATAGGCAAAAAATTGCCCCTGCTGTAAATCATTATTTTGCTCACCTTTAGCAACTGTATAAAAAGAACAAGTATTATTTTTAGGTTCAAAACACCAAAAAGCATCAGGCATAAGAAATTTTTTAACTTCGCTATCACTTACCCAGTCAGTAATTTTTACAAAATGGAGCGGGTCTTTATTATCAATATCTGCCGCCTTTGCTGACAAGACAGAAAATATAGGAAGAAGTCCGATGAGTATGAAAATTGATTTATTTTTATATGACATTTATTTTCCCCTATAATTTATTTTACCCTTAACGCTCGAACAAAAAGTAAATCCAAATGTTTTTGCGCTCTCTCAAAACGCTTGTTAATTGCCTTTTCTTTGCCCAATACTGCGCAAACCTGCACATCAAAATCCGCATAATGTTGGGTTGTAGCCCAAATAGAAAAAATCAAATGATATGGATCAACCTTTGCTAAACGCCCTTCTTTCATCCATTTTGAGATAATTTTAGCCTTTTTATCAACTAAATTTTTTAATTCACCATCTAGCAGGTCAATAATATGTGGCGCACCTTGTAATATTTCGTTATTAAACAAGCGGCTTTGACGTGGAAAATCTCGTGCCATTTCTAATTTACGCTTTATATAAAGGCGAATTTCTGAAATTGGATCACCACCCTCACTTAAAGCCTCTAATGGGGTAAGCCATTTTTCCATTAAACGCTCAATTAATTCTTTATGTATTTCTTGTTTGGAGGAATAATAATATAGGATATTTGGCTTTGAAATGCCCGCTTGGTTTGCAATTTGATCGATTGTTGAACCTCGGAATCCATTTTTAGAAAAAACTTCCAAAGCAGCATCAAGTATAGTCAAACGCTTTTGCCTTTGAATTCTTGTATTTGGAATTCTTGTGTTTAGTTTTTTCATAATTTATCCACTTTAACAATTTTTCACTTGATTACCAGTGCTTTAATGTTAATATTTTTCCAAATGGTCAAAAATTAACCTGTGGGAGGGATTATTGAGCGAAAAAAATGTAATACCAAATGATTTAAGCGCATTTTGGATGCCTTTTACGGCTAATCGTCAGTTTAAAAAAGCCCCAAGAATGTTTGTTGCTGCAAAAGACATGCATTATACAACTTCTGATGGTCGCTCGGTGTTAGATGCAACAGCGGGGCTTTGGTGTGTGAATGCTGGGCATTGCCGCCCCAAAATAACTAAAGCCATTCAAGAGCAAGCAGCAGAGCTTGATTATGCCCCAGCTTTTCAAATTGGTCACCCAAAAGCGTTTGAGTTAGCCAATAAATTAGTAAATATTGCCCCTAAGGGCATGGATAATGTATTTTTTACTAATTCAGGCTCTGAAAGTGTAGAAACAGCATTAAAAATCGCCCTTGCTTATCATCGAGTGAAGGGAGACGGGTCACGTTTTCGACTTATTGGGCGTGAACGTGGTTATCATGGGGTGAATTTTGGCGGTATTTCGGTTGGCGGAATTGTGCCGAACCGTAAAATGTTTGGAACGCTTTTAACAGGGGTCGACCATCTTCCCCATACTCACTTACCAAAGGATAATGCCTTTACCAAGGGTGAGCCAGAATTTGGGGCTAATTTAGCCGATGAATTAGAGCGAATAGTTGCTCTGCATGACGCCTCGACCATTGCGGCGGTTATTGTTGAACCTGTAGCTGGTTCAACTGGGGTGTTAATTCCACCAAGAGGATATTTACAGCGTTTAAGGGATATTTGCACCAAGCACAAAATTTTGCTAATTTTTGACGAAGTAATTACTGGCTTTGGGCGATTAGGAACGCCGTTTGCTGCCGATTATTTTGGGGTTATTCCAGACATTATGGTAACAGCAAAAGGCCTCACCAATGGGGTTATTCCAATGGGTGCGGTTTTTGTTAAATCTGAAATTCATGATGCATTTATGAATGGGCCAGAGCATCTGATAGAATTTATGCATGGCTATACTTATTCAGGCAATCCAATTGCCGCAGCCGCTGGTTTGGCAACCCTTGAAACCTATCAAGAAGAGGGATTGCTTACTCGAGGTGCAGATTTAGCTAGCTATTGGCAAGAGGCACTTCACTCGCTCCATGATGCCCCGCATGTTATAGATATTCGCAATATTGGTCTAATTGGTGCAATAGAGCTTGAACCGATAAAAGGCGAGCCAACCAAGCGTGCTTTTGCTGCTTTTGTAAAAGCATTTGATAGCGGCTTATTGATAAGAACAACGGGTGATATTATTGCCCTTTCACCACCACTTATCATTAAAAAATCCCAAATTGATGAAATTGTTGAGCGTTTACGCACCATATTAAACGAGGTTGAATAATGTATATAATAAATAATGCAATTGATGGGGAATTAGTGAAATCTACTTCTGTAAACATATCTCCAATTTTCAACCCTGCAACAGGTGAGCAGATTGCTAAATTGCCTCTTTCAAGTGATGCTGAAATTGAGCTAGCAATTCAAAATGCCAAACAAGCACAAGTTGCATGGGGAAATACTCCGCCCGCAAAGCGAGCCCGCATCATGTTTAAATTTTTGCAACTTTTAAATGAGAATATTGATAATTTAGCCCGTGAGATTTCACGTGAGCATGGTAAAACGCATGAAGATGCTCTGGGAGAATGTGCTAGAGGAATTGAAGTTGTTGAATATGCCTGTGGCATTGCTCAAATGCTAAAGGGCGAATATTCACGTAATGTTGGCCCACAAATTGACACTGTTTCAACCCGTCAGCCGCTTGGAGTGGTGGCAGGAATTACCCCATTTAATTTCCCCGCCATGGTGCCAATGTGGATGTATCCAATGGCAATAGCAACGGGTAATGCCTTCATTCTTAAACCAAGTGAGCGTGATCCATCGGCCTCTATGTTAAGCTGGGAATTATTCAAAAAAGCTGGTCTGCCAGATGGGATATTTAATATTGTGCATGGCGATAAATCAGCAGTTGATTATCTGCTAGATCATGAAGATATAAAAGCAGTTTCATTTGTTGGCTCAACTCCAATTGCACAATATGTTTATCAGCGTGGCACAAAATCAGGTAAGCGTGTGCAAGCTCTTGGTGGTGCAAAAAACCACATGATAATAATGCCAGATGCAGATATGGAGCAAGCAGCAGAT
>JAMONZ010000025.1 GCA_027066315.1 Hyphomicrobiales bacterium | reverse complement strand
TAATCCGTGACACTACCATTACTAAAGTTAAACATGTTCCAGATATTTTTGGTCACGACCCTGTTGTGCAAGTTCTTACTGCCCTTGCTTATGGAATGATAATTGCATCTTTGCTTTATTGGAGCATTACACGTGGTATGAAATTAACTGGTTTTTCTCTTAAAAAACTAGCAACTACTGCAAATGACGATTTAGCAATAGAATATTTTAATCGTCCAGAAAATATTGCACCAACAAGCGATGATGCCTCATCAAAATCTGATGTTGCTTTAGCTTCTAAAGCTGCAAAAACTGGAGCATGATTATGGCTAATCGTCGTGAAATTATTATTGCTTTTTCTGCACTAGTTGCCGCTAGTATGGCTCAAAATAGCTTAGCATTAACACCTAATGCTAAGTTGCTTGAGCCATTGGGCTGGGACGAGTTTTTGAAAAATATGCACGAGCTGGCAAATATGTTTGCTCAAGGCAAAATTGCTCAAAATGAAATGGAGCAAAAAGGCTTTGAGCTAATATCTATGCTTGATGTTGATAGTGCTTCTTTTGATGCGGCAGTTGGTCAGGCATATGAAAGTGGAAATTTATTTTGGTTATGGCAACGTTTAATAAAATCAAAATATCTTGATGGCGGGATATTAAATATTGATAAATCACACATCATTCCATTGCATGACCACCCTGGAGCAACTGGCATGGTTAGGGTTATAAGTGGTGAAACTGAGGTTTGGCAATTTGAGAAAGTTGGAGACATTAGTAGCCCCACTGATAATGCTGAATTGAAATTGTTATTTCATGGAATTCTTGGCCCATCAGATATGGCAAAAGTCACGCCAAAACACGGCAATATTCATGCTTTGAGATCTGTAAGTGAAGAATGCGCAATGTTAGATTTTTTCATCCCACCATTTGATAAGCGAGAGCTTTTATTTTTTGAGCCGCATAATGAAAATTGGTTTGAAGATAAAATGGTTACTTGCAAAGCAATCCCCCGAGTTGAGTATATTAACTCTTAACACCTCCCCTAAGAAAGGATAAATTATGAAATATATAAAAAAAATAATTCAAATAGTTGCACTAATAGCGGTTGCTTTTAGTTTTATTGGAGCTGCGCAGGCTGAGCAAGATTGGTCAAAACTACCAGAGAAAAAGCAAACTACGCTTGGTCTTTATATGGATTCTACTATGGCATATGACTATGTTATGAAAAATATGGATAATACTCTATTTGTTGATATTAGAACCCCATCTGAAGTAAATTATCTTGGTGCAGTAACGGTTATGGACGCGCTTATTCCTTGGGTATTTATGGATTCTAGTGGCTGGAATTCTAAGAAACACCGTTATAATCGCAGAACAAACGATAATTTTGTAGCCGATATGGACGCTTTGCTTAAAAAGAAAGGGCGAACAAAAGATGACGCGCTTATTTTAATGTGCCGCTCTGGAGATCGCTCAGCTTTAGCAGTTAACCTATTGGCAGAAAACGGCTATACAAATGTTTATACAGTTGTTCATGGTTATGAAGGCGATAAAGCAAAAGATGGACCAAAAAAAGGACAACGAGTTGTTAATGGCTGGAAAAATTCTGGAATGCCATGGACTTACACACTTGATGGAGATTTGATGTATCTTACTAAATAGATCTATTTTGATGGATATTAAATTAAATAGGCGGTTGGTCATTTATTCCCATCGCCTATTTTAATTATTATTTATAATTGGTCATAAATATTTTTTAATTGGAAATTTTATTAATAAAACTGGAGATTATAATGTATAATGAAAATAAATTATCATTAAATTTTGATACAAAAACGTTAAAGCATTTTAAATTAGTTAGTTTACTTTTTGGGGCTTTATTGGCATTTGCTGGTATTTCTGGAATTATTGTACCTCAGTTAATGGCTGTTGTTGTTAATATATTTTTTGGCTGGTTGCTAATTTTTGGTGCTGGACTTGGTTTATATTTAGTGTTTTTAACTGGTGGACGCTCATTTATTACGTGGCTTAAGCCAATTTTATTGCTAATTACGGGCATTGTTTTTTTATTGATGCCTGATGTTGGCATAGCCACATTAACATTGTTAATTGCATTTTATTTACTGCTTGACGCTTATGGAAATTTTGGTGTCGCATTTGAATTTAGCGCGCATAAAATACGCGGCTGGATATTATTAAATGGTATTATTTCTTTGCTTCTTGCATTGATAATTTTGTTTGCATGGACTACTCAATCTGCAACAATTTTAGGGATATTTGTTGGCATTAGCCTATTATTTGATGGTGTTGTTATATTTATGATAGGTTTATTGGCTCATAAATAAAACTTGGGCTCAAAATATATTGAGCAATATTTACACTTTGCATATCAATACTAAAGAGCTTAGAAAATCCAAATGGTTTGCTAACTATTATTTTGAGTAGCTAAAAAAGATAATGGCGAGTGAAGGGTTCGCTGCCGAGCTTAAGCTCTCCTGATACAGGCTTTTTCGAAATGCGATTTATCATAATCTGCTAGATATGTCTTATATTTACCTAGTGACATTATTTCTATTTCATACTTTTAGACTTTATACATTTTTTGCCTAAAATAATGTAACTATCTCACCCTCACCCTTTCACCTTTCTTTAAAAACAAACTATTACTATATTTCTAGAAATATAGTTGACTAATATATACTCTTCCTCTATTAGAACTCCTATGAAAACACAAACTATAGCAAAACAATTGCATGCACTTGGTAACCCAACTCGTCTGGCTATATATCGCCAGTTAGTAAGAGCAGGCGAAACTGGCATGCCAGTTGGTAAGGTTCAAAAAGCCTTAAAAATTCCTGCCTCAACACTTACCCACCACCTCCAACGCCTGATTGGTGCAGAACTTGTCAAGCAAGAGCGAGATGGCAATGAATTATTTTGCAGTGTAAATTTTGATAAAATGCGGACAATGATAAATTTTTTAGAAGAGGAATGCTGCGCCGATGTATGCGATACGGCAATGGCCAGTTAATAAAAACCAATAATAAATATAGAGCCAAGTTTTTGGCTTTTACTTTAACAAACTATTTCGATAAAACTAGAATATATGAATTAGCAATATCCGACTTTTGAAAGAAAAGAATATGACAAGCAAGATTGAAAAACAAAATCCCTTCAAAGATTTTAGCAACAAATTTAAGAAAATTGATCGGGTTTTATTGGTGTTATTTTCTGGACTTATCTTGCTTGGAATTTTCATACCTGAACAAGCAATGGCAAGCCTTTCTTTCATGGCAAAAGCCCTAGTTTCTCTAGCTCCTTTTATTTTATTGTCGGTACTTATGACAGCCTATGTAAACGCAACTGGGGCTGATAATTTAATTGCCAAGGCCTTTCAGGGCAATAAAGCCACCATGATTATTTTTGCAGCCTTCATGGGTGTGTTATCGCCCTTTTGCTCATGTGGAGTTATTCCACTCATTGCCGCTCTCTTGGGTATGGGCGTGCCATTATCAGCCGTGATGGCTTTTTGGCTAGCTTCGCCCTTAATGGATCCTTCAATGATGGTTTTAACCATTGGAGCTTTAGGTTTTGAATTTGCCATTGCAAAGTTATTTATTGCAGCATTCATAGGAATAATGGGTGGCTTTACAATTTTAGCCCTAGAAACAAAAGGCATATTAAAAAACCCGCTTCGAGAGGGAGTAGGCAATGGTGGTTGCGGAAGCACCCATATTCGCAACCCAGAAAAAGTAGTTTGGAAATTTTGGGGAGAAAAACCCCGCAACCAAAAATTTCTTAAATCAGCAAAATCAAACCTGTTTTTCTTGGGCAAATGGCTAGCTTTAGCATTCTTCCTAGAAAGCCTAATGCTTGCCTATATCCCAGCTGAAAACATTGTAGCCCTCGTTGGCGGTGGTGACATCTTTTCAATTGCACTAGCAACCATTGCAGGCGTACCAGCCTATCTAAACGGCTATGCCGCATTACCACTCGTAGCAGGCCTAATGGAACAAGGCATGGCACCAGGGGCGGGCATGGCCTTCCTTATCGGTGGAGGAGTTACATCAATCCCAGCCGCTATGGCAGTATGGGCATTAGCACGATGGCCAGTATTCCTCAGCTATCTCGCTCTATCTCTAATAGGCGCATTTGTGGCAGGGCTTGGCTTTCAAATCTACACCATGATGTAGGAAAAATAGATGTAAGAAAAAATGTTTTGATAAAAATGGTGCCCGGGGGCGGATTTGAACCACCGACACGAGGATTTTCAGTCCACTGCTCTACCCCTGAGCTACCCGGGCCACCTATTGAATAAAAAATCATTCAATAATGGCGGTTTATTACAGTGTTGACTTGCCTATGTCTAGCACTCAGATTATTTATTTTTTAAAAATACTTTTTTTCACTCTTCTTCAAGCTCTTCATCACTTGCAGGAATAACATAAGCACCGCTAAGCCAACGATTAAGATCAACATTTGCACATCTTAAAGAACAAAAAGGGTGAAATTCCGCTTTTGATTGTTTTTGGCAAATTGGGCAGGGTTTTGGGGTTTTTAGGTGAGTGATATTTTTCTTAAAGGAATCATTATTTTGCTCTGGCATGGTTTTAGCCTAGCCTTTGGTTAAATTTATATCGCCACGCCAATTTTGTGTAACAGAATATCTATGCCCAACTAACAATGACATTGTTTCATATAACGGTAAACCCATCACACTATTATACGAGCCAGAAAGTTTTACGACAAAGCTACCAGCAATTCCTTGAATAGCATATCCCCCAGCCTTGCCTCGCCATTCAGCACTAACAAGATACGCTTCTAATTCAGCACTTGAAAGTCGCTTAAAACGTACTCGTGTTTCAACCAAACGTCTTTTTACAACATCAGAGGGAGTAAGTAGACAAAGAGCAGTATAAACACGATGCGAACGCCCTGAAAGCAACTCTAGGCAATATCTTGCCTCTTCCATTGTTTCAACCTTGGGCAATATCCTGCGCCCAACTGAAACAACTGTATCAGCCGCCAAAACTAAGGAATTTTTAGAATATCCTGCCAAATTAGCTTTATTTCGCACTGTCATGGCTTTTATTTCAGCCAAACGAGTAGCAAGCCTTCTTGGTAATTCGCCTTTTTCAGGTGTTTCATCAATATCAGCAGCAAGCAAGTGGTCTGGCTCAACCCCGATTTGATTGAGCAAAGCCAAACGACGTGGAGAAGCAGATGCGAGAATCAATTCTGGACGAATGGCCATTTTAACTCCAGTATATTTTACTTAAAGCGATAAGTAATACGACCCTTGGTCAAGTCATAAGGGGTCATTTCAACCAAAACCTTATCACCTGCAAGTACACGAATACGGTTTTTACGCATACGTCCTGCGGTATGGGCAATTATTTCATGCTCATTTTCCAGTTTTACCCTAAATGTTGCATTGGGCAGTAATTCCATAATAATTCCTGGAAATTCGAGCAACTCTTCTTTAGCCATTGTTTCTCCATTTAAAACAATTTATTAATTAACAATTGTCAGATTTTTTAAATAAACAACCCAACAACCAATTTTTACGCCTCTAAAATTAAAGACATGCCAAGCTCTTAAATGATTTTAAGCGGTTTGTGAACCACTGATATTAAGGCTTTTTATTCTAGCTTCAAGCTCAATGCGTAAATCTTTATAAGCAGATAGCTTTAAATTTCTATTTCCCTCAACAATTGTTGGGTCAATTGTTGGCCAATGCTCAATTTTATCTGCTTCAAGCCTACTTGCTTTTACTGCTTTTTTTGCATCATTTGAAAGCGTAATTATTAAATCAAAATGGCTCGAAACCAACTCGTCCATTGTATGTGGGGTATGCACCGACATATCTATACCAATTTCTTGCATCACCTCATGCACAAATCCATCTGCCTTGCCAGAGCGCACCCCAGCCGATCGAGCAATAAGATTATTTGAATATAAACGCCTAGCCAAAGCTGCCGCAATAGGCGAGCGAACACTATTCATCGAACAGACAAATAAAACCGTTGGCAGGCCACTTTCAGCCTCCGTTTTTCGTGTCGCATAGGGCTGAATGGCGCAAATAAGCGTGAATAGTCTTCGTGCCGTAAAATGATCCATCTCAAGTTTATTGTTTAGACGAGTGAGCAAAAAATCCGCTGCCTCATTATGTAAGCCTCTGCGCCCCATATCAACCGCTTCGATTTGATGTGGTTTTGCACTTTTTATCGCTTCAAAATAATGCTCTCTCACTCGAAAATAATCCCGAATTAAACCACGAAATGGCGAAAGTGAGAGATAATGAGCAACTATTGGCTTATAAGTTTCAGGATCTCGAACATCAAATAAAAGATAATTTCCAACAATTGAAAGGTGCAAAGCAAAAGGCCCTTTGGCATTCACCCGAGCAGGATAAAAAGCATTTTCTTCTAATAGATCATAAATTGCAACCCGCCATTCATGCACTTCATCGTAATTTGCTGAGCTAATAGTATTTGGATCAAGCGTTATCGCTGAAATAATATCGGTTTTTTTATCAAACCCTCTTTTTTTTTCAACCTGTAGTGCGCTCATTTTTTTTACTCATCTGTTTAGTCTAATTGAAACCGATTTAGCATGGGCATCTAAACCCTCAGTTTTAGCTAAAATAACTGTTGGCTCACTTAATTTTGCCAATGAAGCAGGGTCACAACCCAAAATAGAAGTTCGCTTCATAAAATCTATTACAGAAAGACCAGAGGCAAATTTTGCTGACCCTGCAGTGGGCAGAACATGGTTTGAACCCCCAACATAATCTCCAATGGCTTCAGGCGTATGATGGCCAAGGAATATCGCCCCAGCATTTGTAATTTTATCTAAATATTGCTGCGCATCATCAAGTGCTAATTCAAGATGCTCAGGCGCAAGAGCATTCGAGCATTCAAACGCCTCATCAAGATTATTGACCGTGATAATTGTGCCAAATTTTTCCCAGCCCTGTTTAGCAATCTCTGAGCGAGACAAAAATTCTAATTGTTTTTGCACTTGTTTTTCAACTTGCTTTGCTAATTCTTCATCTGTTGAAATAAAGATAGATTGTGCGCTTGAGCCATGCTCGGCCTGCGCCAATAAATCAATTGCCACCCAAGCAGGATTAGCACTCTTATCGCCAATCACTAAAATTTCAGATGGTCCAGCAATCATGTCTATTCCGACCATTCCAAAAACTTGCCTTTTTGCCTCCGCAACATAAGCATTTCCTGGACCAACAATTTTATTAACTGGCTCAATTGTTTTAGTGCCATAAGCCAAAGCAGCAATTGCTTGCGCCCCACCAAGTTTATATATTTCATCAATCCCAGCAATATCCGCCGCCGCCAAAACCGCAGGGTTAACCTGCCCATTAGGAGTAGGAACAGCCATTGCCAAACGCTTAACCCCAGCAACTTTTGCAGGCACTGCATTCATTAAAACCGAAGATGGATATGAGGCCAGCCCCCCCGGAACATAAAGACCTGCTGCTTCAACAGCATTCCAGCGAGAGCCAAGAGTTACACCAATTTCATCTTGATAAATATGAGTTTTGGGCAGTTGCTTTTCATGGTGAGATGTTATGCGCTCAAACGCAAATTCAAGTGATTTTACTACCTCTTTAGGGGTGTCATCTTTTGCCTGTTTTATTTCTGCCTTTGAAAAACGAAAATTTTTCGCCTCTAAATCAAGATTGTCAAATTTTGCACTAAGTCGAATAAGTGCTTCATCGCCATTTTTTCTCACATCATTAATTATGTCTTTGACAACATCGCCAACATCAAAAGAAATTTCACGACTTACATTTACAAGCCGTTTAAAATTTTCATCAAAATCTTTTTCATTGGAGTTTAATATTAGCACCACTTTAAAAATTCCTAACCGCTATAAATCATGTTTAGGGCGAGCTTTAGCACTCCATGCCGCACCAAGATCTTCAAGTCGAACCTCAAGACATTCCAAGCTAAGACGAAGTGTTGCACCACCAGCAAAATTCATAATCAAAATGCCCTCAGGTGCATCATTCATTTCAAATGCAATTGAAAGCAATTCAAGCACACCATCTTTGGAGGATAAATCAAATCCCTTTGCCTGCACATTTTTTACATAATCAAAACGCAACGCCGCCCGACGACGCTCACCTTTATTTTTTCGAAGTGGTTTCTTGTTTTCAATCTCCCAAACATAACGATTTATCAAAAGCGCAAACCGATTATCCGCCGCTGAAAATCCCATATCAACAACTCGAACTAATGCATCTTGAACATGGGCAGAAATCACCTCTAAATCTTCACTATCTAATGCTAATAATTTTAAATCACTCATTTTTTACCCAGACTAATAATTAAACAATCAACATTTATTTGGTATTTTATAAATATACATCAAGCCAATTAATCACTTATTCGTTCAATATCTGCCCCACAACGGCGCAATTTTTCTTCTAATCGCTCAAAACCTCTATCAAGATGATAGATACGAGAAACAATTGTCTGCCCATCTGCCACTAATCCTGCAATTACTAATGAAACAGAAGCTCTTAAATCGGTTGCCATAACTTGTGCGCCGTGCAAACGAGCTACTCCACTAACTACTGCTAACTGCCCATCTACCTTTATATCTGCGCCAAATCGAGATAATTCAGCAACATGCATGAAACGATTTTCAAAAATAGTTTCTTTGATATTCACAACCCCCGCCGACCTAGTCATAAGAGCCATATATTGCGCCTGCAAGTCGGTTGGAAAACCAGGGAAAGGATCAGTTTCAACATCAATCGGGCGCAATCCAGCACCATTGGCTATCACCCTAAAGCCATCTTCTTCTTGTTCAATCTCAACTCCTGCCTCAATCAAAACATCAACTGCGGCTTGCAAATCACTAGTTCTACCCCTCTTCATCAACACATTTCCACCGCTCATAGCTACAGCCATTGCAAAAGTTCCAGCTTCAATCCTATCTGGAAGAACCGCAAAATTTGCACCATGTAGTTTTGATACACCTTCAATGGTCAATGTATGCGTATCAATACCAGAAATTTTAGCCCCCATTGCTACCAAGCAATTTGCAACATTACTAATTTCTGGCTCACGAGCAGCATTTTCAATTATTGTAATTCCATCGGCCAAAACTGCCGCCATCATTATTGTATGAGTTGCCCCAACAGAAACTTTTGGAAAATGCACCCTATTGCCTCTAAGCCCACCCTTTGGTGCTTTTGCAATAACATAACCATCTGCAATCTCAATATGTGCGCCAAGAGACTTTAACCCATCTAGAAAAAAATCAACTGGACGAGTACCAATTGCACAACCACCTGGAAGAGAAACTTTTGCCTCACCAAACCGAGCTAAAAGCGGGCCTATAACCCAAAAGGAAGCACGCATTGCAGAAACAAGCTCATACGGGGCGCAAGTATCTGTAATGGTTTTTGCGTCAAAACTAATACTCTGACCACCCATATCATCATCATCTGAGTTTTCTAGAATATTTATTTCTACACCATGATTTTCTAGGATTTTTTGTAATTGTTTTACATCAGCTAATGCAGGAACATTATTTAAAATAAGTTTTTCCTCACTCAACAGCGAAGCGATCATAAGCGGCAAAGCTGCATTTTTTGCTCCAGAGATGGTAATTTCACCATTTAACTGATTACCACCAATTATGCGTATTTTATCCATATTTTTCTTCCATCACACAAATATATAAAAACTGTCTTCTAATAACTTAAAATGACAAAAAACATCAAGCATTAGATAATTATAGCCTAATTATCTTTTTTTACATTCCGAATTTTTGATTGTTTTTTACGCCTAGATAAATTTTCCTTTAGCTTTTGGGCAAGCCTTTTATCTTTTTCCTCTTTAGAAATATTATTTTTCATTATTTAAATAATTTCGCTGTTTATTTATATTTTACTTAAGAGATAGGTCATAAAAAAACAAAGTCAAAATTTTGACCTTGCGTCTTAAAGCGCACTATGGCACTAACAGCGCACTTTTACTAGGCGAGCATTATTTAAAATCGCTTTAAGCTGCTGTAGCTCAGGGGTAGAGCACTTCATTGGTAATGAAGAGGCCGAGTGTTCAAATCACTCCAGCAGCACCATTTTCATTTTGATAGCTTTGATCTTAACCTCCCCCGACTTCTCCCAAGAGATTTTTAGCCTACCTAAAGGCGACAAAGAGCAAAGCCTGAAATACTCAAATATTTCTAAAACTAAAACTAACTCAAAGGTGCGATTTGAATTTCTACTCTTCGATTTAGCGCACGGCCAGATTCTAGATCATTTGATGCAACTGGTTGGCTTTCTCCTTTGCCATCAATGTAAAAACGCCTTGGGTCAACCCCATTAGCTGAAATCACGTTTGCAACTGAAATCGCCCTATCTTTTGATAATTCAAGATTGCTAATTTCAGATCCAGTAGAATCCGTATGACCATAAACATCAACAATAGTTTTATTATATTTTTGCATAACCAAAGCAATTGATTTTAATGTTTGTTGAAATTCTGGGCGAACATTAGATTTACCAACATCAAACGTTACATTTGATGGCATGTTGAGATATATCTTATCGCCAACACGAGTAATAGTTACGCCAGTTCCTTGCATTTGCGCTCGCAATTCTGCTTCTTGCTGATCCATATAATTACCAATTGCACCGCCTGCTAATGCACCAACACCAGCACCAATAAGTGCGCCAACCCGAGGATCGCCACCAACTACAGCACCAACAACTGCGCCACCAACCGCACCGCCACCAGCACCAATCAATGCACCACCTGCAGTGTTTGATAATTGTTGTTGACCAGTAAAGGGATTTGTTGTTGTGCAGGCACTAAGTGAGAGTGCAACCAGACCAACAGCCAAAAATTTATAATTCACTTTTCTAGATTTCATTATATTTTCCCTTTTAGTTTTAAAACAATCAATTTCATCATTCATCAAATGTGAATATGGCGGATTAATGATAGCTTAGCATTAAAAAAACAAAAATGCCTAATGCCCGCCACCCAGTGAGCCAGTTTTTATAGAATAATCCACAGCCACCTGATAATCAGGATCATCGTCACTATCAACCATCAACTGCCCAGCTTTTTTGAGAAGGCTATGGCAATCAGGTGTTAAATGACGCAATTGCAGATTTTTTCCTTGCCCCTGATATTTTGAAGCTAAGGCTTCAATAGCTTGAAGTGCAGATTGATCTGCAACCCTTGAATCCATAAAATCAATTATCACTGTTTGAGGGTCATTTTTGGGATCAAAAAGTTCAGAAAAACTCTCAACAGAACCAAAAAATAACGGCCCTTGAATTTCGTAAATCTTCTCGCCTTTTTTATTGACTAAAACCCTCGCCTGAATACGCCTTGCATTACTCCAAGCATAAGCAAGTGCTGAAACTATCACCCCAACAATCACCGCAATAGCCAAATTATAAAAAACCGTAACAATCGTTACCAGAACAATCACCGCACTATCAGTAAGAGGTATTTTTGGAAATAGTGACAGACTTTGCCAAGCAAATGTGCCAATCACCACCATAAACATAACTCCAACCAATGCCGCTAATGGAATTTGCTCAATTAAGCTCGAGGCAACCAAAATAAACAACAATAAGAATAGAGCCGCGCTAATTCCAGAAAGCCTTGTGCGACCACCAGATTTAACATTTATCATAGACTGCCCAATCATAGCACAACCACCCATGCCACCAAAAAAGCCCGTAACACCATTTGCAACACCCTGTGCAATACATTCCTTAGATGCACCGCCACGTTTGCCCGTAATTTCTCCCACTAAATTAAGCGTTAATAGACTTTCAATCAAGCCAATCGCCGCCAAAATCAGGGCATAGGGGAAAATAATTTGTAATGTTTCAAGATTTAATGGAACTTGCGGAATATGAAAAATTGGCAAGCCGCCCTTAATCGAGGCCAAATCACCAACCCGTGGCACATCAATGCCAAATATAATCACTATTGCCGCAACAATCCCAATACCTGCAAGCGGTGCTGGAATGGCTTTAGTAATTTTTGGCATTCCCCAAATAATCACCATTGTAAGAACAACCAAAGCGAGCATTATAATTAAAGGCATGCCGCTTAAATAAACCATCTCTCCACCATGCTCACCCGCAACAGCTGGCACTTGAAACTGATGCAATTGCGCTAAGAAAATAACAACCGCTAATCCATTAACAAAACCAAGCATAACTGGATGCGGAACAAGTCGAATGAATTTTCCTAAGTGAAATATTCCTGCAAAAATTTGCATTATCCCCATCAAAACAACGGTTGCGAATAAATATTCAACCCCATGCGTTGAAACTAAAGCCACAATAACCACCGCCAAAGCACCTGTAGCACCAGAAATCATACCAGGTCGACCACCAATAATAGCCGTAATTAGCCCAACAATAAACGCCGCATAAAGCCCAACAAGTGGATGCACTCCTGCAACAAAGGCAAAAGCCACCGCCTCAGGCACAAGAGCCAAGGCAACCGTTAAACCTGCTAAAACCTCAATTCGAATAACGCCAAGGCTAAAGCTACCAACTGGTGAGCCTTTTTTGCCACTGCCAGAAAATTGCTTCACACCAAGATGTTTAGCAAAAGCTGCAAGAGTAGGCTTAATCATGATATTTCTCATTTATTTTTAAATAGCTTTATTTTGCTCTTATAGGGAATAAAAAAATCTATTCTAGAAAAATAACAAAAATTATTATTTAATAATATATATCACTATTGGAATATGCTTTGTTTAAAGAAAATAAATCCTTCATAATCGCTTCTAATTTCATAATGGAGAGATGATTTAGCTATTAAAAAAGCATCTAGATATTTGGCAAATATTAATACTCAGCCTAAAAGAGCACTCAACTAGGAAAAACTATGCAAAATAAGAAAAAATCTATTTCATTTTGGTCAGCAGTTTCAATGGGAATTGGGGCAATGGTTGGAGCAGGAATTTTTGCTCTCTTAGGTCAAGCAGGACAAATTGCTGGCAGTGCCGTTTGGATTTCTTTTTTCCTTGGAGGAATAATAGCTCTTCTTTCAGGCTATTCAATGGGGAAATTGGGTGCTCGCTTTCCTTCCGCTGGTGGAATTGTCGAATATTTGGTTCAAGGATATGGTGAGAATATTTTTTCAGGCGCAATTAGCGTAATGATGTATATTTCAGCTCTTGTTTCCATTTCCCTTATTGCCAGAACATTTGGCACATATGCCTATCATTTATTCTTACCCAACCAGCCTCATATTTTTGTTGAAGTTTTCGCAGCTTTCATTGTTCTATTTTTCATGTTTATAAATTTGCGCGGCCCAAGCTCAATGACAAAAATAGAAAAGATAATAGTCCTAATTAAAATGATTGCGCTTGGGATTTTTGCAATTGCAGGACTTGTCACAATGGATTCTAGCAAACTTTCACCATCAACTTACCCTCAAATTGATATGATTTTTTTCTCATTAGCTATTACATTTTTTGCCTATGAAGGCTTTAGAATAATCACCAATACCGCAGAAGATATGGAAAACCCCTCAAAAACATTACCAAGAGCAATCCTAACCTCTATATTAATTGTAATGGTTTTTTATATTGCCATTGCCTTTGCGGTATTTGGAAATTTAAACATAAATGAAGTTATAAAGGCGCAAGATTATGCACTTGCAGAAGCCGCCAGACCTAGCTTTGGGGCTATTGGTTTTACGATTATGGCCCTTGTTGCTCTATTATCTACTTCATCAGCAATCAACGCCTCACTTTATTCTGCAACAAATGTAACTTACCAGTTAGCAAAATTAGGTGAATTACCAAAACAATTTGAAAAACAAGTAGCCAACTCACGCCAAGGGCTAATAATAAGCTCAGCAATTATATTGGTTATGGCTTTATTTTTTGATCTGTCTTCTATTGCTGCAATTGGCGCAGTTTCAACTCTAGCAATACATACAATAGTGCATATTGGTCATATAAAAATAATCAAAAAAACAAATGCTTCACTATTGTTAATTCTAACGGCAATCATTGTAAATATAATCGCCATTAGCTTTTCTGTAATCTATCTTTTTTCAAAAAACCCAATCATTATTATTTGGATTGTTGGTTTTTTTATTAGTGCCTTTTGCATTGAAATTATATTACGTGTATTTTCTAAACGTGTTATTTTGAAGCATAAATACAATAGCAAAAAAATGAAAAATAATAAACCTAGCTAGTTAAAACTATCCGCATTAAATCTGCAGTATTTCGTGCACCCAATTTTTCCATAACCCGCGCTCGGTGCACTTCAATTGTACGCGGCGAAATCCCCAAATCCCGACCTGCCTCTTTATTCGACTGCCCGTTAGAGATAAGTTGTAAAACCTCACGCTCACGCGGGGTGAGTTGATTAAAACCTCTTATCTCAATTGGTCGCCTGCCACCCTGCACTGCCCCAAGGTGAACATCACGGCGCAAAGCATCTCTAACCGCACGCACCAACCTTTCGCTATCAATCGGCTTGGTAATAACATCTGTCGCCCCCATTTTCATCGCCTCAACAGCAATTATTACATCATTATGCTCTGATAATAAAAATACCGGCGTGCCAGTGCGTAAATCTTTCACCCTTTTTAAAGTTGATAAATCCCCATTTTGATCAATATCCATATTCAAAACCACAACGTCTGGTTTTTTACGATCCAACAAGGAATAAAATCCTTCAACATCTAAGGAAAACGCCGTCTGAAACCCCTCCAATCTAAATAAAACACTTAATGCCTCACAAGTCCCAGGGTCACTATCAACTATATAAACTAATCGATCTCTATTAAAGAATGAATGATAATAAATTTCTTCGTTCATAATATTTCGTCCTATTTTTCAAAATCTTATATATCACACCAAAGCCATTATTGGTTAATCCCAACAAACATAATAAAGGCAAATACCAATGGGTGATTCGCTATTGCAATTTGTATTAAGTATTCTCATTAGCCAAGATGGTTAATACATAAGTTCGAATACCTACATGTTAGGCATAAATACCTATTAACAAAAAGTAAAGAGAATAATTCTAAAAATAGGAAACTATTCACAACTTAAATAATTTCAAAAAAATACCCACTCTAACTAAAAAGCTGGAGCGGGCATTATGTAGGTTTAGAGCCTTATCTTAGACAAGGTCTTATTTTTTCTTTTTAAGAAGATCTCTAATTTCACCAAGCAGAACTTCTTGAGCAGGTGGCGCAGCAGGCTCGGCCGGCTTTTCTTCTTCTTTACGCTTCATTTTATTCATGCCTTTTACAACCAGAAATAAAACAAAAGCAATAATCACAAAAGCAACGATAGCATTGATGAATAGGCCAATATTTACAGGACCCCACACCATAGTAGAAAAATCAACATCACCCATAAACATACCAATAAATGGCATTAAAACATCATCAACAAGTGATTTAATGATAGCACTAAACGCAGCACCAATCACAATACCGATGGCCATATCCATCATATTGCCCTTTAAAGCAAACTCTTTAAATTCTTTAAGCATAATAAACCTCACATTTTTTAAATTTAATTTCAAATAACCAACATTAGACCAGCATTTTTATCAAAATAACTTCATCAACCCAATATGCATGCTATTTTCAACTGTTTTTCTTGTAAATGCAATTACTTAGATATTGCATTGTGGAAAACATCAATCTTGAAATCCTAGGTTTTTTATATTTTTTCACCCCTCAAAACCACCTCACTTTAAAAAATCTTAAAAAATCATGTCAACAAGTACCAAAATGCGACAATGATTAACTCATTATTTACCTTGTTTTATCAAAAGTAACTAAATGGGTAAATTTTTGCCCAAGCCAACACGCTCTATTGTTTGTTTTTGGAAAAAATATATGGCTCACGCCCGAAATACTAATAACTGGTCAAATCAAAACAATCCAAAATCTGGTGACTGGAATGCTCTGCGATCTGATTTAAAAAACCTACTCGATCAAGTAGAGGGCCAAGTTGC
>JAMONZ010000024.1 GCA_027066315.1 Hyphomicrobiales bacterium | reverse complement strand
TGCTGGAAGTGAACCAGCAACTACAACCGAATATGGTGGTACTTCACCCATATGAATTTCACCTGTGTTGCGATCAATAATTTTGGTTGATTGACCAATGAAAACACCCATTGAAATCACTGAGCCTTCGCCAATTTTTACACCTTCAACAATTTCACTTCGCGCGCCAATGAAGCAGTTATCTTCGATAATGACGGGGTCTGCTTGAAGTGGTTCAAGCACGCCGCCAATGCCTGCGCCACCAGAAATATGCACATCTTTGCCAATCTGTGCGCATGACCCAACGCTAGCCCATGTATCAACCATTGCGCCTTCGTCAACATATGCGCCAAGGTTTACAAATGAGGGCATTAATATTACTGATTTTCCAATAAAGGCAGAATGGCGAACAATTGATCCGGGAACAGCACGAAAGCCAGCTGCTCGAAATTGGCTTTCACTCCAGCCATTAAATTTTGATGGCACTTTATCCCACCAAGAACCATTGCCATTACTACCTTCAATCATTTTCATATCATTGAGTTTGAACGAAAGTAAAACCGCTTTTTTTAACCACTGATTTACCACCCAATTGCCTGCATCATCTTTTTGAGCAACTCTAGCCTTGCCAGCATCAAGCAGGTTTAGTGCTTCTTCTACTGCATCACGAATTTCGCCCTTGGTATTAAAATTTATATCTGAGTTATTTTCAAAGGCTTGATTAATGATTGTTTCTATTTGCTTATGGCTCATGAGTGTTTTCTCTTTTTAAATGATATTTCTATTCTTTTTTTGAACGTTGGATCAATAAGAGTCAATCTTTGGTTTAATTTTTTAACCTTCATCTGTCAGATTGATTGTTTGAAATATGGAGCATAAAAAATGGTAAAAAATTCCCACACTCCGCTTAGAACCTCTAGGCAAGATATTGATGCAGCGCAAAGAATTAAACGCACACCCCAAACTGAGGCAGATGCGTATAAATTGGCTTTTTCTGATGAGGAGTTTTTAACCTCTGAAGCGTTACGAGGGGTGAGGTTTCAGCTTGAATATTTAAAGCCTGAGTTAATGTTACAAGAGCGTGGAATTAAATCAACTGTGGTATTATTTGGCGGCGCACGAATTCCAGCCCCAGGGAAAGAGGCTATTCTTGGAAAAACTGCCCTAGCCAAAAAAAACCTAGAAAAAATCTCACGTTATTACGATGAAGCACGCATGTTTGCGCAATATGTTTCGCTTGCTTCAAATGGGTATGATAATAAAGAGTTTGTGGTGGTAACGGGTGGAGGGCCTGGTATTATGGAAGCTGGGAATTTAGGGGCAGAGCAAGTGAACGCACCCTCAATTGCTTTTAATATTGTGCTGCCGCATGAACAAGCCCCTAATTTACACGTAACACCCGAGTTATGTTTTAATTTTCATTATTTTGCTACAAGAAAAATTCATTTTTTATTGCGGGCAAAAGCTGTGGCAATTTTTCCTGGAGGCTTTGGCACACTCGATGAATTTTTTGAAACTATGACGTTAATTCAGACAGGAAGAATGGAGAAAATTCCGCTGTTGATGTTTGGCAAAGAATTTTGGGATAAGGCGATAAATATAAAAGCCTTAGAGGAAGCGGGAACTGTTTCGCCAAATGATAGTGATTTAATTACCATTGTTGATAGTGCTAAAGAGGGTTGGGAAGTTGTTCGCAAATTTTATGATTTAGAAAAGGTTGAATTGAAAGAATAGTTGGCTCGACATGATATGCCGAGCCAAATAGATTTTATTGATTTGCATTTATATCAAGATTTAATAACTCAAGTAAAGCTGGAGGGTTATTTGCAAGGGCAACAAATGCCATAATAGGGGTTGGGTTTGTTGGTGCAGCTTTTATTTCAATATTATTAGGATCATTCAAATAAGTGCTAAGTGCCTTGCTTACCTGAGCTTGAAGCTCTGGCATGTTAAATTCGGCCAAAAATGCAGGAGCCATCATAACTAGACCTGCGATAAACTGCTCACGATTTGCCCCTTGCTGAGCAGCTATTAGATCAATAGCTTTGTTAGAAATTCCATCATCATCAAAGCGAATAGAAAATTCATTAAACGATAATTGTGCCGCAATTGACATAAGCATCTCCATAGACTTTGCTTCATATTCAGGAGAAGTTGGATCAATCTCTATCATCTCTTGTTGAGTTTTATACATTTTTTCAGCAACTGCCAAAGTATAGCCAACAAGATCTATTGTTATGTTTAGGCGGCCTATGTTTTTAAAATCGATAGATAATTCGTCAATTACTGATCGCCCATCATTAAGTGACCAAGAACTTGAGCCTTTTATCTGCCCATCAATTTCGTTTAGTCCAATAGCAGCTAAGCCAACTCTTGCTTCTTCTTCTTCAATTTTACTTAGGTCTGAATAAATGCCGTTAACCTCAAAATTACTCATAAACACACTCTTGTCAGAGTTTGGTTTATTCTTAAAAAAGAAACTCTCAATTTCAAAATATTTAATTTCATCTTTTGAAATAATCAAAGGGCCGGCAGAAAATTCTTTATAGATCATCATAGTTTCAACTATATTGTCCATTGGGTCTGCTGAGATAAGAATGTCGCTAAAGACAATATCGTTCACTTTGATATTTATGCCATCATCACTATAATCAATATTTCTAAACTGAGCATTTTTTGCTGAGTATGAGCCATTTTTATTTTCTTTAACATTTTCAAAAATAATTTCTAAATCTTCTAAAATATCAACTGGCTCACCTTTTATTGTTGGAATATCAATGCCAGTGATAATAATGTCATTGCCCTTTTGCTCTACATTGTTAAAACTTATTTTAGTCGAACTCATCAGCTCTAATGTTGCTGAAAGTTTGTTCGAAAAATCTTGCACATCAATAGCAAAAGCCGAGGTAGATAGGCTTAGGGTAATTAGTGTGCTTAAAGTAGCTACTTGTTTTTTATAAAAATTCATTTTTTTTCCAATGTTTTAGTTTTTAGAAATATATATTATTTAGTGATTAGAAATATTGTAAATAATAAGTTCAATTTGATTAAATATCTATCGCTTTAAAAAATCAGTCAAATTATTAGTTATAAAATGCACATGTTCGTGTTGATGGTCTTTTTCTAACTCCCAGCTCTCAACTAGATCATGACTAAAATCATCACTCGCTACGACCTGAACAGTTTTCATGCCTAAATTGTGTGGCACTTTTAAGTTTTTTTCAAGATCATCAAACATAATTGATGTTTTTGGGGAAATGTCGAATTCTGTTATAAATTTTTTATATGCTACAGGTTCTGGTTTTGGCAAAAATCCAGAGGCACGAATATCAAACATTCCATCAAATAAATGCTTGCCTCCCAATTTCTCTAACACTGCCTCTGTGTGTCCAATATCGGCATTGGTGAAGATATATTTTTTCCCCTTTAGTTGGGCAATTGCTTCAACTAATTCGCCATGTGCTTGAACGGGTGAGTAATCAATGTCGTGGACAAAATTTAGATAATGATCGGGGTCAATGCCATAATTTTGCATTAAGCCGTTCATTGTTGTGCCATTTTCTTTATAATATGTTTTTTGAATTTTATAGGCATCTGCATGCTCAAGCCCAGTGGTATTCATTACATATTTTGTTATTAGTCTATCTATTTGGCTAAATAGATCGCACGAGCGTGGGTAGAGCGTATTGTCGAGATCAAAGATCCAATTATCTATTTTTGAAGGGTCAGCTATTTTGTTCATTTTAATTTATGAGTTCACTTTACTATAAGAGTTCACTTTACTATAAGAGTTCCTGCACCATATTCGGTGAATAATTCGATTAAAATGGCATGAGGGGTTTTGCCATTTATAATGACTACTCCCTCAACACCACTTTCAAGCGCATCAATGCAAGTTTGCACTTTTGGAATCATGCCGCCATTTATTGTGCCATCAGCAATAAGAGCTTTTGCTTGTTTAATGCTTAGCTTGGGAATGAGGTTTTTATTTTTATCTAAAACGCCGTTTACATCGGTTAAAAATAATAAACGTTTTGCTTTTTGTGCGCCTGCAATTGCACCCGCAAACACATCGGCATTGATATTATATGTGTGCCCATCTTTGCCGGGGGCAACGGGGGCTATTACTGGTATCATGCCAGAGTTAGCCAGCACATCAATTATTGTGCTGTCTATTTCATCTGGCTCACCAACAAAACCAAGGTCGAGCAGCTTTTCAATATTGCTATTTGGATCAATAAAAGTTTTTTGGGATTTTTTGGCAAAAACCATATTGCCATCTTTGCCACAAAGACCAATTGCTTTCTCACCCTGAGAATTTATTTGTGCTACAATGTCTTTATTGATTGATCCGCAAAGCACCATTTCGACTATTTCGATGGTTTTTTTGTCCGTTACTCGCAAACCATTTTCAAACTTAGAGCTAATGCCCATTTTTTCAAGCATTGCGCCAATTTGCGGACCGCCGCCATGTACAACAATTGGGTTGACTTTGGATTGTTTTAATAGTGCAATATCAGAGGCAAAGGCTTTGCTTAAAGCATCATTGCCCATGGCATTACCGCCAAATTTAATCACTACGGTTTTATCTTTATAACGCTGCATATAGGGCAGGGCTTTGGCTAAAATATTTGCATCATTTGCAGGGTTTGATTGGTATGTCATTTTTATTGCTTATCAAAGATGATTATTTATACTTGTTAGTAGACCAAAAATTGTTAAATGTCTTTAGTGATATTATTAAGAGTAAAAACAAGATGAAAATAACAATCATTCAAGTGGGACAAACTCCAGAGCCAATGCTTGATAGGTATGAGCGGTTTGAGCCGCAATATCAAAATTTATTGCTTAGAAGTGGGCAGGATTTCGAGTTTGAAACTGCTGCAATTATTGATGGTGAGAAATTTCCTGATATTGCAAGTTTGCAAGGAATAGTTATTACGGGCTCTGCTTTTGGGGTTTATGATAGCCCGCCATGGATTGATGATTTACGAGAGTTTATTGTTGATGCTTATGCTGCGAATATTGCTATGCTTGGGATATGTTTTGGGCATCAAATAATGGCAGATGCGCTTGGAGGAAAAGTTGAGAAATCTAATAAGGGCTGGGGGATAGGTCGCCATGTTTATCGAGTGGAGCAGAAACCTGTTTTTATGAATGGGATTGGTGATGAGATAGCAATTGCAGCTTCGCATCAAGATCAGGTAATAGTTGCACCTAAAAATGCAGAGGTGTTTATGGCTTCTGATTTTACTCCTAATGCGGGCTTAATTTATAATAATGGTAGGGTAATCTCTATGCAGCCACACCCTGAGTTTAATGCGACATATTCAAAGGCACTGGTTGATAGGCTTGATGATGGACGCTTAAGTAAAGAGCAAGCAAAAGAAGCACATATTTCACTTGATAAACCCATGAATCAAGCAGAAGTTGGCGCAGGGTTGGCGCAGTTTTTTAAGAAAACAGTTAAGGGTTAATGAAAGAGTTTGATGATTGAAAATATAAATTTACCACTAATATTAGTTGCGCATTTTATGGCTTCAGCCAGTCCTGGCCCGGCCACTCTTGCAATTTCTGGTGCATCTATGGCACAAGGGCGTCACTTTGGGTTGGCAATGGCTTTTGGAATAACTACAGGTTCAATAATCTGGTCTGCTTCAGCTGCTTTCGGTCTTGGCGCTATTATGCAGGCCAATGCGTGGGTGTTTGAAATTTTACGTTATGTTGGCGCTGGTTATCTTATATTCTTAGCCTATAAATCTGCTCGTTCAGCCTTTTCTTCAAAAGAAATAAAAGCTAAAAAAGTTGAAGTAAGTTCATTAAAGCAAGCATATATTAAAGGGCTAATGCTTCACCTAACAAACCCAAAGGCAATTTTATTCTTTGGGGCTTTGTTTGCAATAGTTATTCCTCATGGCACAACTCCAACTTCTTTGGCGCTTGTAGTTGTGGCAATGGCTTTGCAAAGCTTAATAATTTTTCATGGCTACGCTTTTGTTTTTTCAAGCGCCATAATGGTTGCAGGATATATAAAGCTAAGACGTTGGTTTGAAACAATATTTGCTATTGGATTTGGCGTAGCAGGTTTTAAAATTTTAACCGTAAAATTGGATTGAGATTATATAATTTAAGAAAAATATTATGATTCTAAGCATAATAATTGAATGTTTTTTGCCGTAACATACGGTACGGCAAATAAAACCTAATTGATGAAATTATGAGTTAATAATGAGATTGGTCTGCGTGTGTCTTTTGCTTATTTAAGAGGGCGTAACGGGTGAGCAGATTTCTACCAAAACCCCATTTAAATCTCGCACATAAGACACCACTTGTCCCCATGGTTTTTTTGTTGGCTCTGAAATAGGAAATGCGCCGTTTTTTATTGCTTTGGCGTAGTTTTCTTTTGGGTTATCGGTTACAAAAGCAATTTCAAAACCAGCGGCTATGTCTTTTGCACTATTCTCTCTTATTGCAAAACCGTTTCTTTCAGCCATTGAGTTAGATGCAAAGGAGAGTGTAGTTTCCCCAGTTTCCATTTCTGCATATTCATTTGATTCATGTAAAAATCGTAATTTAATACCAAAGGCTTTTTGATAAAATTCAATGGTTTTTACTACGTTCTCAACATAAATTATTGTATATCCGAGTTTCATTCTTCTTCCTCCAGTTTTGCCAATGGGATTTTGCAAAAACCTTGCGATGGAATGGCTAAGGCTGAATTGAATTTTGAGGACATATTTTGAAAGGCAATCATGCCTGTTAATTCAACTAATGCGTCATCGTAAAAATGTTTTTTTGCCCGTTCAACAAGTTCATCGCTTACTTCTTGATCGCTGTAAGTCATTGCCTCAGTATATTCTAATGCTATGCGCTCGATTTCGTCAAATTGGTTGCTTTTGTGCCATTGAGATAATTCTTCGGTTTTCTCTTCGCTTACGCCACGTTTCATTAGGGTAGTGGCGTTAATGTCGATGCAAAAATCACAATGATTTATTTGTGAAACCCGTACGGTTACGAGTGAGCGAAGCGACGGGGTTAGGGGAGAAGATTTTCGGTTCAATGCACCGTAAAGCAGCGCAACACCCATAAAGACTTTTGGCGACCTTGCCCAAAGCATACCGGGTTCAAGCACCTTGCCATAGGTCTTTTTTTGTTTGAAGAAAAATAGGCGGATATACCATGGATAGGCATTAATTGGTTTAGTTTTTACGTGCATTATTCACTCTTATAAAAAGGCCGCAACCTCTGCTCTTAATTCCTCCATACCATCTCCAAATCTAGAAGATGTGACAATGATATTTGGATAAGCAGCAGGTCGTTTGGCTATTGCTTGTTTAGTTATTTCAATAGCCTTGTCTAAATCTTTTTTAGATGGTTTGTCAGCCTTGGTCACGATGATTTGATAGCTAACGGCAGCATTATCAAGTTCGTTCATCACGCTCTTATCATTTGCCTTAGCTCCGTGCCTCCCATCGATAAGCACATAAACACGACGCAGGTTTGGGCGACCAATAAGATATTTATGCACAAGTTTAGTCCACGCCTCTACTTTTGGTTTTGGTGCTTTAGCAAAACCATAACCAGGCATATCAACTATTCTTAGCGGACCACTTTCGTTTTCAAAAATATTAAGTTCTTGTGTGCGCCCCGGAGTGTTAGAGGTGCGAGCCAAACCAGTGCGTCCAACTAGTGAGTTGATAAGCGAAGACTTGCCAACATTCGATCTTCCAGCAAAGGCAATCTCTAGCATATCAGCAGGAGGAAGGTCAGAAATGCGCACACAGCCCTTTATAAACTCAAAAGGGCGGGCGAATAAAATTCGTCCCGCCTCAAGTTGTTTGTTTGTAAGTTCGGTATTTTCAACCATTTTTAATCTTACTTTTTTGGTTTTGGTTTTTTAGCTGGGCTTGCTTTTGTATTTTTATTTGCAGGCTTTGCTTTTGTAGTTTTTTTAACAGGCTTTGCCCTTGTGCCTTTATTATTAGCAGGTCTTGTGCCTCTGCTTGCCTTTGATTTTTTGGCAGCTGTTGCTTTTGGCTCACTTTTAGCGGCCTTAACAGGGGCGTTTTGATTTGCTACATTTTTGGTCAATGGGTTATTATCAACAACCTCAGGTTTATTCCTGCCCAAAATATTGCCAATTAAATCAACTGTAACTCCATGACGTTTCATGATGAAATATTGTTGAGTAACTGAGAGGAAGTTATTCCAAGCCCAATAGATAACTAGACCTGCGGGGAAAGTTCCAAGCATGAAGGTGAATAAAACTGGCATCCAAGCAAAAATCATTGCTTGAGTAGGATCGGGTGGCGGTGGGTTTAGTTTAAACTGCACCCACATGGTAATACCCATGATTACTGGCCAGATACCAATTGCCAAGAAACTACCAATTACAGGAATTGCAGTTGGATCATAGGGAAGCAGGCCAAGTAAATTAAAGATATTGGTTGGGTCACGCTCGGCAAGGTCAACAATCCAGCCAAAGAATGGCGCATGGCGCATTTCAATGGTAACGAACAGCACTTTATAGAGTGAAAAGAACACTGGAATTTGAATTAACATTGGCCAGCAACCAGAGAGCGGTGAGATTTTTTCACGCTTATAAAGCTCCATAACCGCTTTTTGTTGCTCCATTTTATCGTCTTTATAACGCTCTTGCAGAGCCTTCATTTCAGGTTGAACTTTTCGCATACCCGCCATTGAGGCATAAGATTTGTTTGCTAGTGGGAAAAAAACGATTTTTACCATAACTGTAACGGCTAAAATGGCGAGACCAAAATTACCCAAAACGCTATTTAACCAGCGAATAATTTTAAACATTGGTTTAGTAATAAAGTGAAACCAGCCCCAATCAATTAACAGCTCAAATCTATCAAAACCTTGTTTTACTTCATAATCATCAATGATTGATTCAACTTTTGCACCAGCAAAGACATATGATTTAAATTCAACATTAGAATTAGCTGCTGCAATTACGCTATCTTGGCCAACAAAACTTGACTGGAAAATATCAGTTGTTGCTTGCCTATTCCATGAAAAGCGGGCGTTAATGTTGGTGTTAGGTTCTGGCATAATGGTGGCCGCCCAATATTTATCGGTAAAGCCTAGCCAGCCGCCATTTGATTTTGCATCAATATTTTTCTCTTCTATTAAATCTTTGTATTTTTTTTCAATTAAGTTTTCTTCACCCAAAACACCAATTGCGCCTTCGTGTAGAACAAAGAAATTTGTTACATCAGGAATGCCATAACGGGCGATGCGAGAATATGGGAAAAGTATAACGTCATTATTGGAATTGTTTTTTATTGCCTGAGTAATGCTAAACAAATAATTTTCATCAACTGTAAAAGTGCGTGAAAATTCTAGCCCCTCGCCATTATCAAAAGTTAGAGTAACAGGGTTTTTTTCGGTAAGGGTTGAATTACCCCTTACTTGCCATAATGATTTTGCATCAGGTAGTTTTACATTTGTGCCTGCGCTTACCCAGCCCTGTTCAACAAAATAGCCATTTGGGCCAGATGAAGGGGAGAGGTAAGAAATGATTGGCGAGTTATCATCAACTGTTTCGTGGTATCTTTTTAACTCTAAATCATCAAGGCGTGCGCCAACCAAGTTAATTGAGCCAATTAGGGCTTCGGTGTTGATAGTTACACGAGGATCAGAGGCAATTGCTTTTTCTCTAGTTTCATATTCAGAACTAGAGGGTGCTAGAGGCTGTTCAATGCTGCCGCTTGAGGTTGGAGTTGGCAAATTTGTTGCTGTGCCATTATTTGCTGGGGTTGTTTCTTGCGCAGTTATTGATTGAAGCTGGGCTTGTTCTTGTCGCTCCTTAACCTGAGGGCCAACAATGAAATATTGCCAACCGGCAAGAACAAGCACTGATAGTAAAACGGCGATAATAATATTGCGTTGATCTGATTGCATTTTATTTACTTTGCTTCTTTTCAAAATTTGGCTTGGTTATTAGTAACTTTGCTCAACTGCTTTTGTTAATGTGCTTTTGTTTATGTAAAGTTAGAATTGCTTTTTCAAGCTCATCAACAAGTATATTAAAAGGCGTTGTAAGCGCATTTGTGCGACCAATCAATACATAGTCATATTGGCTTTTAAAAAGATGTGAGCAAATATCACTCGCAGCCCTTAGACGTCTTTTTATTCTGTTACGCTGAGGGGAGTTACCAGTTTTTTTGGTAATTGTGTAACCTATGCCTGCTTTGTGCTCAAAAGCCATATCTAAAGCTGCTTTTTGCCTGACCATTTGAAGAGCAAACGAATTTCCTCTTGTGCGAATTCCGTTTTTTGCATTTAGGAATTGCGCTCTTTTAGTTAAGTGGCGCAGTTTTTTGCTCAACGGATCAGTTTTGCTTTTAAGCAGAAAGACGCTTGCGGCCACGAGAGCGACGAGCACTAAGGATTTTACGACCATTTTTGGTTGCCATGCGAGAACGAAACCCATGTCTGCGAGAACGAACTAAATTTGATGGTTGAAATGTACGCTTCATAAATCAACTAACCGTTTTACTATTACGGTTCCTCTGTAATAAATATTAGTTTAAGAAAAAACCATGAAGCCAAGCACATTTATGCTCTTGAACACAGCAATATTTTTTATGCTTATAGAAAAAGCAAGACTTTACGTCAACATAAGAAATGCCTTTACGTCAATAAAGAATGTTATTTGTTTTAAAATGAGGGTTTTTAGTGGTTTTTTTAGCTAACACAAAACGGTGAAGCTATGTTGATTAGGATTTTGATAGATATATGGCATATATAGCCAAATAAATTCAAACTATTATTAAAGATATAAACTATGGCAAAACTTGAGCAAAACAACCACATCTCATTTAGCAAAATTGTTAAGCGTTTAATACTTGTGATAATAATATTAGTAATTATTATTGTTCTTTATTTTACAGAAGCGTATCGAGCGGTTGATTTTGATAAAATTTCGCTGCTTTATGCTGGCCTAGAAGAATATGTTGAACTTCACCCGTTTTATTCAATTATTGCTGCATTATTAATATATATATCTGCAACCGCTATTTCCTTGCCAATTTCTTGGTTGCTAAGCGTAACCGTTGGTTTAATTTTTGGCTGGTTAATTGGTTCAATAATTGTTGTTTTTGGTGCAACGATTGGTGCAAGTCTTTTATTCCTTATTGCTCGATATGCTTTTGCAGACTTTTTTAAAAGACGAGCAGGTGGGGTGTTAAATAAGATGGCAGACGGTTTTAAAGATGGCGCAGTAAGTTACTTATTATTCTTGCGACTTGTGCCTGCTGTTCCCTTTACGTTAGTCAATGTTGTTCCAGGCATTTTAAATGTGAAATTTACAGATTTTGTTCTTACAACATTTGTTGGAATTATTCCGGGAGTGTTTGTTTATACTTATGCAGGTGAAGGATTGCGCTCTATTGTTGAAATACGTGCAGCAGCTTGCAAGCAGGGCGTTGCTCCATGTGGTGAGCCTTTATTACCAAGTGATATAATCACAAAAGAAATTTTGCTGGCATTTATCTTTTTTGGGATTGTTGCTCTTATTCCAATAGGAATAAAATTTATAAAATCAAAAAGGGAGAAAGCTAATGGCAATGATTAAGTTTGACCTTTGTATAATTGGAGCTGGCTCTGGTGGTTTAAGCGTTGCGGCTGGTGCAAGGGCGTTTGGTGCATCTGTTGTTTTAATTGAAAAAGACAAAATGGGTGGTGATTGTCTAAATGTTGGCTGTGTTCCATCAAAGGCGTTTATAGCTGCAGCAAAAAAAGCTCATGCTTATCAGGGGGCAAAAACTTTTGGCATCACTTATGAAAAACCAAAGGTGGATTTTGCAAGAGTTCAAGCTCATGTTGCAGATGTAATTGCCTCTATTGCACCGCATGATAGTGTTGAGCGGTTTGAGGGGCTTGGGGTAAAAGTTATTAAGGGGACGGGGCGGTTTATTGATGAAAAAACCGTTGAAGTTGGAGGAATGAAAATTAAGGCTAGACGGTTTGTAATTGCAACTGGCTCACGTCCTGCTAGTTTAGCAATTGCTGGCCTGCAAGATATTTCATATTTTACGAATGAAAATATTTTTGAACTTAAAACACTTCCGAAACATTTAATTATTATTGGCGGCGGGCCAATTGGTATGGAATTGGCGCAGGCGTTTAATCGTCTTGGGGCAAAAGTTAGCGTGATTGAAAAATTTAATGCTTTAGCAAAAGATGATAAAGAGCTTGCAAAAATTGCCCTTCAAAATATTCGCTCTGAGGGGGTGGAGGTTTTTGAAGAAACTGACATTGAAAAAATTGAACAAAGAAATGATGAAATAGTAGTTTTTGTTGATATAGGTAAAAAGAAAAAAATAACTGGTACGCATTTGTTGGTCGCAGCTGGGCGTGCGCCAAATATTGAACAGCTTGGATTAGAAAATGCCAATGTAAAATTTGATAAAAAAGGCATAAAAACTAACACTGGCCTTTGCACAAGTAATAAGAAAATATTTGCAATTGGCGATGTAACACACGGTTTGCAATTTACTCATGTTGCTGGGCATCAGGCTTCGCTAGCTGTAAAAAAAACAATATTTGGATTGCCAATAAAATATACTCAGCAGGTCATGCCATGGGTTACTTATTGCGATCCTGAAATTGCCAATGTTGGTTTAAGCGAGAAGCAAGCTAAAGAGAAATTTGGCAAAAATATACAAATTGTTCGAAGTGAATTTATTGATAATGATCGAGCAAAAGCCATGCGAAACACCAAGGGTTTGGTTAAACTGATATTGCATAAAAATGGAAATATTTTGGGGGCAGGAATTGTTGGCTCAAATGCTGGGGAGCTAATTTCTCTTTTTTCTTATGCAATTGCCAATGGTCAAAAAGTTTCATCTTTGGTCAAATTTATTGCTCCATATCCAACATTGTCTGAAATTGCACGTAGAGTTGGGGTTGAAAGCTATAGGGATAAATTATCAAACCCATGGATTAAACGATGGACAAAATTTATTAGTTTGCTCCCTTAGCTATTAAACATTAAGTTGAACTTATGGATAATAATCGGCCAAATTTTTTCAAGGGATTGTCGTTTAAGCTCATAGGCACAATTATTGTGGCTATTTTGCTGATTGAGATATTCATTTATTTGCCATCAGTATCAAACTTTCGGGTTAATTGGCTAAATGATAAACTCTCAAGTGCAACTGTTGCTATTAGTGTTTTAGATGTTGTGCCTGATGTTATGGATCTACCTGATGGTTTAGGTGATAAATTGCTTGATAATGCAGGTGCAATTGCCATTGTTTATAGGCGTGATGGGCAGAGCAAACTTATTTCTCATAGTGAAATTGATATGCCTACATCTGTTATTAGAGCGGATATGAGAAATTCTGACCCAATGGAGCTAATTTTAGGTGCGCTTGAGAGTTTACTCTTTGGCACTAACAGGGTTTATAATATTGTTGGCGTTGTACAGGGGCAGAAAGCTGCACTGATTGAAGTATTGGTTTTTGAGAAACCATTAAGAGATGCAATGATTACTTACTCTCGCAATATTCTTATTTTGTCTTTAATCGTTGCATTAATTACATCTGCAATAATTTTTATCTATATCAATCTTGTTATCATTTCGCCAATTTCTAACCTTACAAAAAATATGATTGCGTTTAGAAAAAATCCTAAAAATGCCTCGCTGATAATAAATGAAAGCCCAAGAAAAGATGAAATAGGGATTGCTTGTCGTGAGCTTAGATCAATGGAGAGTGATTTGTTCTCTATGCTCAAACAACGCCAACATCTTGCTGATCTTGGAATGGCTGTTGCTAAGATAAATCATGATTTACGTAATATGCTAAATTCGGTGCAATTGCTCTCAGGACAGGTTGCAAGGCTTGATGACCCAGAAGTACAGCATCTTGCCCCTCGTTTGGTTCATTCATTGGATAAAGCAATAAATTTTGCTCAATCGGTGCTTGAATATGGGCATCAAAACTCCACTCCGCCCAAAATGCTGCCAGTTGATTTATTCTCATTGGTTGATGAGGTGGCAATTGATGGAGGGGTTTTTTCTCACCCCAAAATTAAATTTATTAATCAAGTGCCAGATAATATTAGCTTGATGGTTGACCCTGAACAAATGGCAAGAATAATGCTAAATTTGATTAAAAATGCAACTCAAGCGTTTGAGGTTGAGGGGGTTCGAGTTAGTGAGGCGCAGATTTTGGTTAAATATGAGAATAGAGATGATGAGGGGATTGCAATAATTATTAGCGATAACGGGCCGGGGCTACCGCCAAGAGCAAAAGAAAATCTATTTAAGGCCTTTGAGGGGTCAGCTAGAGCTGGCGGGGTTGGGCTTGGCTTAATTATTGCTCGTGAATTAAGCGAAGCGCATGGCGGTAAGCTAGAATTTATTGAACAGGAAAAAGGAGCGAGATTTGATATTTGCCTGCCTCAATCGGCTTTAATGAATTAAGTTTTCTTATTTGGTTAGCTTTCATCTTTTTAATAAATTTTCACCTTGCCAATTTAGTCATTGCAGTATAGATATTCGCTCAATTCGTCTATATTAGATAGAATATGCGCCGGTAGCTCAGCTGGATAGAGTACTTGACTACGAATCAAGGGGTCGGGAGTTCGAATCTTCCCCGGCGCGCCATTTCTTCTCTTTTCTTGTCGCCGTTGGTCGCTTTGCTCCCGACCCCGACACCCCCGCCGTTTGGTGCAAAACACTGGGTTTGGGAGTTTTTTGGCTTTGTTTTCTTCTTGTCTCCGCTGGTCGCTTTGCTCCCGACCCCGACACCCCCGCCGTTTGGTGTAAAACATTGGGGTTGGAGTTTTTGGCTTTGGTTTTTTCTTGTCTCCGCTGGTCGCTTTGCTCCCGACCCCGATACCCCCGCCAGTTATTTCTTATGCTAACTCGTTATGCTCTTAGTGATGATGGGGTGTTAGAGTAAAGTTGCTTGCTCTTCATTCTTGTTTAGTTTAATTGGGAAATATGTCACCATTATTCATTGAAATTATTGGAATGTTAGCAGCAGTTATTGGCACAATTTGCTGGCTTCCACAGACCTTAAAAGTAATTCAAACAAAAGACACAAAAGCCTTATCATTTTGGACGAATTTACTTTTGTTAATTACTGTTGTGCTTTGGTTTATTTATGGCATTGGGGTTGGGTCATTACCAATTATTATAGCAAACACCGCTGCAATAATCTTGGTTGGAACTATTGTGATTTATAAAATTAGATTTGGCTAAAATCTATACCTGCCATTCATAACCCTTTAAGCCATAATAAAAGCCGTTTGAAAATGGGGCGTTGATTTTTTTTATCTCTAACTCTGCAACTGCCTCGCTAGCGTCAATTTTTTTATCAAGCAGTTTGCGAAAGATTTTTATAGCTTCAAATGTGCCTTTGCTTTGTGGGGATATGCGGAAATTATTTATGCCGATATTTTGCAATTCTGAAATTTCATTTGCTAAGTTTAAACAGGTAAAAGATTGGGTTTGAATACCATTAATTATCAAAAATTCTTGTCCCTCAAGCGTGGTTAAATCCATACCGTCTGGGTCTTCATCGCAAATAAATTTGCAGCTATCTTTGGTCAATTCATGCGCTCTAGCATGATAGCAGCGTGCCGAGAGAGCCAAGCCGATACGCCCATAGATTTGCACCTCTAAATCCACATTTAAATCTTTGGCAATTTTGTTTAACTCGATTATTCCAGATTTTGGTATTTCTGGTGGTAGGGTGATATTTGTTGCGCCGTTTTTTGCAAAAAATTCCAAAGCATCTTCATTATAAACATTCATATATGAGCCGATGGAATGAGGTTTGCCATTGAGATTTAAAAGGGCGGCAACATCATTTGCCTCGATGATAAATTCTTTATTTGTGACCTGTTTTGTTAAAAGTCGTCTATCAATATTTGAGGTAATTTCTGCTAAAGTCGATAGGATTATTTCTTTGCCAGCGTTTTCGAGGCGGGTTTTTACCTCTTCAAAATAGGGGTCAAATAATGGCGCACGCTTTGAGCAAATCACCTCGCCTAAAAATACTTTATCAATTGGTGCTTC
>JAMONZ010000023.1 GCA_027066315.1 Hyphomicrobiales bacterium | reverse complement strand
CGCCGATGTTTGCTCAATCGTTGCCGCCTGTTTTGTGGTGCGATCAGAGAGATCATTCGCCCCCTCCAAAATCTCACCAGTCGCAGTTTTTAAACCGCCAGAGGTTTCTCGCAACTGACCAACTATGCTGGTTAATTTATCAGCAACCTCATTGGTATCTGTTTTTAGCTGATCAAATGATCCTTCATAATCGCCCTCAACTCTAAGGGTAAGGTCAGTCTGTGCTAATGCTGCCAAAACCTCACCAGTTTCACCAACACCACGATCAACAGTTTCAACCAAATTATTCACCGAGGCTGCAAGTTGATTAAGCTCTTCATCAGGAAAAGCCGCTTCAACACGCTTGCTAAAATCACCAGCAACCGCCGCATCAACAACCTCGCCAAAAGCCCGCTGAAGCTCTTGCATCATTTCAGCTCGATCAGTTGTGCGCTGAACAGAGGCAGCTTTTTCCTCTTCAGTCATCGAATTAACCTTAAGCGCATTCGCTTTAAATATCTCAACAGCACGAGCCATATCACCAAGCTCGTCTTTGCGTTTAACGCCCTTAATTTCAACATCTAAATTACCAGATGATAAAGCGTCCATTGTTTTAGACATTTTATTAAGAGGTTGCCCCAATCGAAAAAGAGTGAACCAAATATTAAAAGCTAACAAGGCAACTAATAATGCACCAGTAACAATAGCTATTGTTACTGCCAGATTAATTACCCTTTCAACTTCTGTACGGATTGTTTCAGAAGTTACTTCCCTTGAACCGCTTAACTCGTCATTAAGAACCTTAATAGCAGCCACTGCGGGGGTATCATTTATTTTTATTTTACCGTCAACAAACATCGGCAAACTACCATTAGCAGAAAATTCTTGCGCTAAAACAAGACCAGCTAGATATTTATCAATTATAGTTTCAATAGCATCAAGTGCATCTGATTCTGCTTGATTTACTCCAACTTCTCTATATTTTTCAATAGCAATCTTTGCATATTCTGCTCTTATTTCTACTTTTGGAACTAAACTTTCATCTTGACGTAAAACAAAGTTTTTGAATTGATGTATCATACCGCCATAGCCAAGTGCAGCATTCAGTTCTTGTAGATGCTCCGCCTTTTCAGATGGGCCATTTTTATATTCTTGCCAATATCCTTCAATATCATGAATTCCACGAATTGAGAATATTGAAGATGTAATAATGACTATTGTTACTAACGCCATTATGGTTGAAAAAATTAGACCAATAGTGGTAATTTTGAATTTTAGTTTCATTGCTCAATATCCTAGTTTAATATGATCCATAAGCTGAGCATCCAAATTATCAGCAAATTATAATAAACTGGATTCTCACATGATTTTATTAACTAAGGACTAACCCTTAAGAGAAAATGCGGATAATTCTAATGTAGGAATTAATATTTTATAATATTTCTTAGCATCAAAAACTATAGTCACTTGATTTAATTAGATAACTCTTCTTGCGCCATCTCTAATTCAAGCCATTTATCTTCGCACTCATTTAGCTCATTATTTAAATTTTCTAGTTGTTTGCTAAACTCGTTAAAGGTTTTTGCATCTTTGAGGTAAAGATTTTTATCATCTAGTCTGTTTTGAATATTTAAAATTTGCTCTTCTAAAGTATTAATTTTCGCTGGCAATATTTTTAATAAATGCTGCTGATTAAATGAAAGTTTAGTTTTGCTTTTCTGTTTTGATGAGACAGGAGTGTTTTTTGATGGGTTTTTAGATTTTTCTTTAAAAACTTTACTTGAAGTTTCTTTTTTTCTCTGGCTTTGCATATCACTATAGCCACCTGCATATTGCAGCCACTTCCCCTCGCCCTCAAATGCAATAATTGAGGTTGCAACTCGGTCAAGAAAATCACGATCGTGAGAAACAACAATCACGCTCCCATCATAATTGGCGACCATTTCTTGCAATAAATCAAGCGTTTCTAAATCAAGATCATTTGTTGGCTCATCAAGTATTAAAAGATTTGATGGTAGCGAGAGGGCTTTTGCTAAAGTCACCCTTGCTCGCTCGCCACCTGAGAGCTTTTTTAATTTTGTGCCAGCTTGTTCAGGGGCAAATAAAAAATCTTTCATATATGAAATAACATGGCGTGAAGCATTATTGATTACCACCATATCTGAGCCACCGCCCGTTAGAGCATCTTTCAAACTCATATCATCATTGAGCGAATTTCTGCTTTGGTCGAGATATGCGAGTTCAATATTTGTACCAAGTTTTATCTCACCGCTTGATGGTTTTAACTCACCTGTAAGTAATTTTATTAAAGTAGTTTTGCCAGCCCCGTTTGGCCCAACAATCCCAACCCTATCTGAACGCATAATACGAGTTGAAAAATCATCAACAATTCTCTTATCCTCATAGCTAAGGGAAATATTTTTAGCATCAACAATAATAGAGCCAGACGTTTTACCTTTTGCAACATCTAGGCGAATAGAACCCGTTTGTGAAATCTGCTCCACTCGTTGCTTTTTTAGCGATGCTAAGTCTGCCATTCGGCGCACGTTACGTTTGCGCCTAGCAGTTACTCCATAACGAACCCAATGCTCTTCACGCACAATTTTACGATCCAGTTTATGGCGTTCATCTTCTTCCTCTTGTAAAGTTTTATCTCGCCAAGCCTCAAACGAAGCAAACCCCTGATTAAGTCGCCGTGCCTCGCCCCTATCTAGCCAAATGGTCGAACTAGTCAAATCACCAAGAAAACGCCTGTCATGAGAAATTATAATTAGGGCTGATTTTAGATAGGCTAATTCTCCTTGCAACCATTCAATGGCTGGCAAATCAAGGTGATTGGTTGGCTCATCAAGCAATAAAATATCTGGGCTTGGAGCTAAAACACGCGCCAAGGCCGCACGGCGGCTTTCTCCTCCTGATAAGTTTTTAGGGTTTTCATCGCCCTTTAAGCCCAAGCTATTAAGCAAATATTGCGCCCTATATTCATCATCACCTTCTGTTAGGCCATTTTCTACATAAGCTAGAACAGTTTCAAACCCGCTTAGGTCTGGTTCTTGAGATAAATAACGAATGGTCGCACTGGGTTGAATAAATCTTTTTCCATCATCTGGCTCTATCTCCCCTGCTGCAATTTTTAATAAGGTTGATTTGCCAGATCCATTGCGCCCAACAAGTGCAATTTTATCTCCCTTAGAAACCATAAGCTCGCAAGCATCAAACAAAGGATTGCCACCAAAGTTTAGAGATATGTCGCTAAGGGTTAAGAGAGGTGCTGGCATGATATTGATTTCTTTTAATTTTTTTGCTTTTTATATGTTTGAGTGTAGTTTAACAACAAATAAGAAAGCAAATTTAAAGAAAAGTCAGGTTAGTTTTATGAATAAGTCAAAAGTTAAAAATTTTGAACCGCTCGAAAATGAAACTGACTTGCTAGATTTGTTGGTTGTTATCGCTCAGTCTTGGAAATTATTATTTTTTGTTCCGCTTTTAATTGGCATTGCAACATTTCTTTTCATCAATTCACAGCCCAGCATAAAGGTATATCGTGCTTCAACAGTGATGAACCTGTCAGAAATTAATTTTCTAAAAATTAGTAATCCTAGTTTTTTTAGAAATTTTTTGGCTCAAGCAGATATTTCTGAAAACACAAAAACTGGTGCTAGCTTTTCTATTACTAAAGTTTCATCTGTTAAATATCAAACCGTAACTCCATCGTCTTTTTTTACTAACCTTATCGTGCCAAAACCATATTTCGTTTCTGTTAGCTCTAATAATAAAGATGCAGCAATTACAAAAAATATTTTAGAATCGCTTATAAGTGAAATTAGGCTTATTTCTGCAAGTGATCCTGATCGATTACTGATAAAAGAAAAAATTACTATTTTGCAAGGCGGGATAGATCGCTTAAAAGAAAGCATAAAAACTCAAAAAACTTTATTTGAAGCATTAGAACCCACTGATGCAAGAGAATTTATTGAGCAATCTGCCTTATACGCAAATAACATTGCTAGTTTGAACGAAAATTTGATAAATAATGAGATAAAACTAGCAGAACAAGAAACCGCTCTTAATAGTTTTGCTGATGGCTCTGTGATTGAGCCAATAAAAGAAACAAGCACTATTACTAAAAGAGATTGGAGAATGCCCACAATCCTATCTATACTTGCTTCAGGCTTTATCTTGTTAATCTTAGTTTTCATACGAGAAGAGTTTCGTAATGCAAAAAACAACCCTGAAGCAAAAATTAAAATTAAAAAAATTAAAAATTCTTTTGGCTTTGGTAAAAAGACTAGCTCTTAGTAATATCCCTAATTACTAAAGCGTTTCTCTATATAATCGCTAAGCATTTTTTTAAACTGTTTAGCAATATCTGCACCTCGAAGTGTTGCCACTTTTTTACCCTCAATATAAACGGGAGCGGCTGGAGTTTCTCCAGTTCCAGGGAGTGAAATGCCAATGTCGGCATGTTTGCTCTCACCCGGTCCATTTACGATACAACCCATCACTGCAACACTTAAATTTTCAACCCCAACATATTTATCTCGCCACTTAGGCATTGAGGATATTAAATGGTCTTCAATTTCACGGGCTAAAACCTGAAAAACACTAGATGTCGTGCGCCCACACCCCGGACAGGCCGCAACTACTGGCACAAATTGGCGAAACCCCATGGTTTGCAATAATTCTTGCGCAACTTTCACCTCTTTTGTGCGATCGCCATTTGGCTCAGGCGTTAGCGAAATTCTTATTGTGTCACCAATTCCTTGTTGTAATAAAATGCCCATAGCAGCAGATGAGGCAACAATACCCTTGCTGCCCATACCCGCCTCTGTCAAACCTAAATGCAGAGCATAATCTGAGCGTTTGCTTAAATCCTGATAAATTTTTATTAAGTTCTGCACATCAGACGTTTTGGTAGAGAGGATTATTCTATCACGTCCCAATCCAATTTCTTCAGCTCGTTTTGCACTTAACAAAGCCGACTTGATTATTGTTTCACGCATGATATGAGCCGCTGAAAATGGCTTTGCTCTTGCTGTGTTTTCATTCATTAATGAGGTCAGCAGCTCTTCGTCAAGTGATCCCCAATTCACTCCAATTCGAACCGCTTTGTCATATTTTATTGCCAATTCAATCAATTTAGAAAATTGTAAATCACGCTTGGCTTTAAAACCAACATTACCCGGATTGATGCGATATTTTGCTAATGCTTTAGCGCAATCTGGAAAATCAGTTAAAAGTTTATGGCCAATATAGTGAAAATCCCCAACCAAAGGCACGTCAACACCTGCCTTATCAAGCTCATCACGAATATAGGGAACTGAGCGGGCGGCATCTTCACGATCAACAGTTATGCGCACAATTTCAGATCCTGCATTTGCCAACTGAGTTACCTGTCTTACGGTTGCATCAATATCGGCAGTGTCCGTGTTAGTCATTGATTGCACAACAATTGGCGCATCACCACCAACCATTACTCCACCAACATTCACTGCTATTGTTTTATTTCTATCTATCAAAATAACCTCATTAAATCGCAAAAACTCTTTCTCATATAAGCATAAAGAAATATTTGTGAAAGCAAATCTCTTGAAAAATAAGAAAAAACACTTAAATATAGTTGCATGAACCGTATTCTTTCACGTCTGTTAAAACTTAAACGCCAGCTTTTTATTTTATGGCGGGCTTTTTGGCATCCCTCAACACCATTTTATCTCAAGGCGATAATGTTGGCTATTGTGGCCTATGTTATTTCGCCAATTGATTTAGTGCCAGATTTTTTAGTTGGGCTTGGGATAGTTGATGATATTTTATTAGTTGCTATTGCGATGAACTGGCTTGTTGGAAAATTACCAAAAGAGGTGTTTATTAAGCCAGAAAACTCCAATAAACAGCAAGCTAAATCACACCAAGAAAAATATGAAAATGATGATGTATCTGATAGTTTTACTATCGATGGGACATCACGAAGAATTTAGCTTGCTTACTCGTAGTTGAGTTAAAGAAGATAGGTTGAACTTTATCTGCATTGATAAGTGACAATTGTCACTTATCATTTTTATGCAAAGTAATGAGGTTTTTTTATTCAAATCTTATAAAACTTACTTTCCTCATTCAAAACTCACCAACAAGTCTTTTGCATCAATTTGATCGCCGACTTTTACTAACACTTGCGAAATCACACCGTTATTTTGTGCATGGATTGCTGTTTCCATTTTCATTGCCTCAATTGAGAGTAACACATCTCCCGCCTTAACTTCTTGCCCCACTTTTATTGCCAAAGTGGAAATCACCCCTGGCATTGGTGCGCCGACTTGTTTTTCATTACTCTCTTGTGCTTTTTCTCGCACCATAATTTTAGAGGTATTTTTTCTATCTGGAACCCATGCTGAACGAGGCTGACCGTTTAGTTCAAAGAAAACTCTTATTTGGCCTTTTTCGTTGGTCTTTGATTGACCTAACATTCGAATAACCAAGGTCACGCCTTTATTAAGGTCTGCCATAATTTCGTTGCCAGATTGCAGGCCATAAAAATATGTTGGGGTTGGCAAAACAGAAGTTGGCCCATAACGTTTTTGGCTTTTTGCAAATTCACTAAAAACTTTTGGATACATTAAATATGATGCCAACTCAAAATCATCAATTTCTTGACCCAATTCATCAGATATTTTTTTACGCTCACTTTCTAAGTCCACCTCTGCCAGTTCTGCCCCAGCGCGAGTGGTAAGCGGTTTTTTGCCTTTAAGAATCTTTTTTTGTAGCTGTTTGGGAAAACCATTTGGTGGTTGACCAAGATCACCTGCAAAAAAACCAACTACTGAATCGGGGAAAGAAATTTCCTTTTCTGGGTTTTCCACCTGTTCACGAGATAAACCTGAAGAAACCATAGAAAGAGCCATGTCACCAACTACTTTTGAAGAGGGGGTGACCTTTACAATATCACCAAACATTAGATTAACGTCATGGTAGGTTTTCGCTACCTCATGCCAACGGCTCTCTAGCCCCATTGAGCGAGCTTGCTCTTTTAGGTTGGTAAACTGCCCCCCTGGCATTTCGTGCAAATAAACCTCAGATGCGCCCGAGCGTAAATCACTTTCAAATGCTCGATATTGGTTGCGAACTGCCTCCCAGTAAAAAGAAATTTTTCGAATAGTTTCAGCTTCAAAATTTGGGTCACGCTCGTCATTTTTAAGTGCTGCGACTAATGAGCCAAAACATGGCTGGCTGGTTGTGCCAGATAAAGCGTCCATTGCCGCATCAACAATATCAACCCCTGCTTCAACCGCCGCCAAAACGCTTGCTGCTGCTGCGCCTGATGTATCATGAGTGTGGAAATGTAGTGGGATTGAGATTTCTTGTTTTAGGGTTGAAATTAGCTTTTTGGCGGCTGCTGGTTTCATCAAGCCTGCCATATCTTTTATGCCAAGAATATGCGCTCCAGCCGACTCTAATTCTTTTGCCAAATTTATATAATATTTTAAATTATATGTATCTTGGCTCTCATCAAGCATATCACCCGTATAACAAATAACCCCTTCGCAAACTTTGCCACTTTCAATAACTGCGTCCATTGATACACGCATATTTTCAACCCAGTTAAGGCAATCAAATACCCGAAAAACATCAACCCCACCCTTAGCGGCTTGCCTTACAAAATATTTTACAACATTATCGGCATAATTTGTATAACCAACTCCGTTTGAGCCACGTAGCAACATTTGGGTGAGAATATTTGGTGCGCCCTGTTTTATTTTGGCTAAACGTTCCCAAGGATCTTCGTTTAAAAAACGCATCGAAACATCAAAAGTTGCCCCTCCCCAACATTCAAGCGAGAATAAATTTGGCATTGCATTTGAATAAGCCCCCGCAATAGCCGCAATATCAAAAGTGCGCATTCTGGTTGCGAGTAAAGATTGATGAGCATCTCGCATAGATGTATCGGTGAATAAAACCTGTTTTTGGTTTTTTACCCAATCAGCTAAACCCTTTGCACCATCACGCTGTAAAATTTGCACCGAGCCATCTTGATAATCTTGCTTAAATTGCGGCACTTGCGGCTCGGCTGCATCAACTGGTGGCTTTGCTCGCCCTTTTACGTCTGGGTGGCCATTCACACTAACATCAGCAATATAGGTCAAAAGTTTAGTAGCACGATCTTTACGCTTCGGCACATTAAACAACTCAGGAGTTTCATCTAAAAATCGAGTTGTATATGTATTATTGCGAAACTTTTTATGCGAAATTATATTTTCTAAAAATGTTAAATTGGTCGATACCCCACGAATACGGAACTCTCGCAAAGCTCTATCCATTCGCATAATTGCCTCATCTGGATCAGGAGCCCAGCAGGTCAGCTTTTCAAGCAATGGGTCATAAAAACGAGTAATTATTGCGCCAGAATAAGCCGTGCCGCCATCAAGTCGCACACCAAAACCAGTTGCGCCACGATAGGCTGTTATGCGGCCATAATCTGGAATAAAATTTTGCTCGGGGTCTTCTGTTGTTATGCGGCATTGCAAGGCATGGCCATTTAGTTTGATGTCTTTTTGCTTAGGCACACCGCTTTTTTTTGATCCTATTTTTTCACCGTCCATGATGTGGATTTGGGCTTTGACAATATCAATCCCTGTTACTTCTTCAGTTACAGTATGCTCAACCTGAATGCGTGGATTTACCTCGATGAAATAAAATGCATCTGTGTCTGCATCCATTAAAAACTCAACCGTTCCTGCACATTGATAATTAGCACCTTTGCCCAAACGAAGTGCTGCATCGGTTAGTTTTTTACGAATTTCATCATTTAAATATGGGGCAGGCGCACGCTCAACAACTTTTTGATTTCGCCTTTGCACCGAGCAATCACGTTCAAATAAATGTACCAAATTACCATGTTTATCACCAAGTAACTGCACCTCAACATGGCGAGCATGTTCAATTAGCTTTTCAAGATACATCTCGTCTTTGCCAAAAGCTGCCTTTGCTTCACGTTTACCTTCTGGCACTTCTTGGCGTAAATCTTTTTCATTATGAATACGGCGCATGCCTCGGCCACCGCCACCCCATGAGGCTTTTAGCATTAATGGATAACCAATATCGGCGGCCATTTTTGCAACTTTATCAAGATCATCTGGCAAAGGGTCGGTTGCTGGCACAACTGGGACATTATTTTTAATTGCCATATTGCGGGCAGAAACTTTATTTCCCAAATCACGCATGGTTTTTGCTTTAGGACCAATAAAGACAATACCAGCCTCGTTGCAAGCATCTACAAATTCAGGACTTTCACTTAATAGGCCATAACCTGGGTGAATAGCATCAGCTCCTGAAAGTTTGGCAATGCGGATATATTCATCAATTTGCAAATAGGCTTCAACTGGCTTCAAACCATCACCTATCAAATATGATTCATCGGCCTTAAAACGATGTAGAGCTAATTTGTCCTCATTGGCAAAAACTGCAACAGTTTTCAAACCTAATTCATTTGCTGCCCTAAAAATGCGAATAGCAATTTCGCTTCGATTAGCAACAAGTATTTTTTTTATAGACATAATAAAGTCCTTTCAAAACCCATTATGCCATTTTTTTAGATAAAAGCTAATACCCAGTTTTGCTTAGTATGCATGCATTATAATGTTTTTAGTGAAGAAACATCATATCCAGCATCAGCAGCTGCTACAAAAATATCTACTCTTTTCATCTTTCCAGCATTTGCTAATGCCCAAAGGAATGTTGAGCGTGTACCAGTTCTACAATAACAAAGAATTGGCTTATCAGATTTTTCAAAAACTTCGCTCATCTGCTCTATAATTTCATCGCTCATATGATTGCGGCTGATAAGTGGAAGATAATAATAACTAAGACCCGCCTTATATGCTGCTTGTTTTATTTCCTCACTAGTTGGCTGACCAGACACTTCCCCATCTGGCCTATTGTTTATTATAGTTGCAAACCCTGCATTTTTTATTTCATCAATATCACAAACATCTATTTGCCCTGCAACGCTTACGCCCTGAGTTAGTTTTTTAATTTCTTGTTTCATTTAAAATATTATTTCCTTTAATTAATTACCCAATTTTGCCAAATTTCTTGTTTTTGTTCAACAAACCAACTAGCAGTCTCACTGGCAGTTTTTGAATTTTCACTTTGCCATGCCAATGTTTCATTCATCGCCTTTATTGGCATTTTTGCAGTTTGAAAATATCTTGCGATTTTCGGAGCATCTTGAAATAATTTTGTTGCCAGAACTGAAACTACAGGTTCGGGCGCAAAAGAAGATGGTTCTAAATTATTACATTTAATTTTTGCTAAACAAGAAAAAGCCTCTTCCTCATATTTTCCCATATCTAATTGTAAAAAATTAAACTGCGTAAGAATTGCATTTGGTTGCCAGTAATAAAATAATGCCGGCTCATTTTTAGAAACTGCCTCTCCAATAAGCTGATCCATCTCAAATCTATTCTTGGGTTCAATAATTTCAAATTTATCATAAACCCCATAGGCTTTAAGCATATTACGATTTATGATCGAGCAGGCCCAATCTTTTGGACAAGATATAAATCTTGCTTTTTCAGCCTCACCCTTAAAGACACCCCAATAGTCTTTTAATTGGCTAACAGACTTTAACTCGGGGTGGCTTTTTGCAATAAAATCAGGGATAAACCAAGCCTCAAGCGCAGAGCCAGAAAAACTTGAGCCGGCTTGTCTTATTTGATCACTTTGGATAGCTGAATTCCAGATTTCAAACACTCGAGAAATCCAAACTTCTGGTGCAACTAAAGGCTCAGAAGTAGTAGTCATAGATGAAATAGTTGTATTTAAATCACCTGCAACAATTTGGGTTTGGCAGGAATATTCTTTCTCTAAAATTTGAGCATGAATATTGGCCAATATTGCAGCACTTGGCCATTGCATTGAGGCAATACTGATAACTTCATTTCCACAAGCTAAAGCAGGATCTGGTGTGTTATTTTGAGCATATGAGCCAAAGGTGGCGAACAGAAAAACTACAGTAATAATTGCTAGTTTCTTAAAAAATCTAAATTTCATATTAAACCTCAAGCCGCTTAAAATATTCTTTTATGCTATTTTCTTAGAGTGGCAAATCAAAACAAATTAAGCAATCTAATAAAGATGTTATTATAGCCGTGACTCTTTGATATAAAATATGCAAAGCTATAATCTGCACGGAATAAAGCATAAAAATTCCGACAAAATAATGATGAATAATAACAAAAACTGAGGGAAATCATGAAGATTTTGAAAAGAACTATGGTATTGAGTGTTGCAGTTTCTGCACTTACACTTGGTGCGCCTGCTATTGCACAAGACGTAAAATTTGGATTTTTGGGCGGTTTTACTGGTCCAATTGAAAGCCTAACACCACCTATTTTTGAAGGTGCAAAACTAGCGGCTTCTCATGTTAATGCACAGGGTGGCATTCTTGGCGGCAATCTTAGCTTTACATCAGCTGACACAACTTGTGCCGATGCAACTGCTGCAGCAAATGCTGCCGATAAAATGGTTAACACTGATAAAGTAAGCGCAATTGTTGGCGCACTTTGCTCTGGCGCAACAATTTCAGCAGCAAATAACGCTGGCATTCCCGGAAATGTTGTTTTGATTTCACCAGCCTCTACTTCACCTTCACTTACAGAAATTGATGACAATGATTTAGTTTTCCGCACCGCACCATCTGATGCTTATCAAGGTGATGTGTTGGCACGTCTTATTCTTTCTAAAGGAATTAAAGAAGTTGCTATCTCTTATGTGAATAACGACTATGGCAAAGGTTTTGCCGATGCATTAGCTGCATCTTTTGCAGCCAATGGCGGCACTGTTGCTGCTTCTGAGGGTCATGAAGAAGGCAAAGCTGATTATCGTGCTGAACTTGGCTCGTTGGCTGCAACTGGCTCACAAAATCTTGTTATTCTTGCTTATGCTTCAGGCTCTGGCCAAACCATTCTTCGCCAAGCGGTTGAGAGTGGTGATTTTACCACATATATTGGTGGTGATGGCATGGTGGGTGATGAAGCCTTAACTGGCATTGATGCTGCTAGTGTTGAGGGCATGCTTGCAACAAAACCGGGCTCACCCGAAGTTGCTGGCTCTGCTGTTTATGCAACTCTTGCAACTGATGCTGGGCTTGACCCAACATCAATTTTTGCTCCGCAAGCCTATGATGGTGCATTTATTTTGGCTCTTGCTGCTCAATCAAAAGGATCTGCTGATCGTGAAGGAATGAGTGCTGCGGTTCGTGCCGTTGCCTCAGCACCTGGTGAAATTATTCTTCCGGGTGAGTGGGAAAAAGCTGTCTCACTTCTTAAAGCAGGCAAAGAGATTAACTATGAAGGTGCTTCAGGTTCACATGAATTTGATGCTGCTGGAGATGTTCCTGGAACAATCGTAGAAATGGTTGTAAAGGGCGCAACATTTGTTGAAGTTGGCCCTGCTAAATAATCTTTTTTGATTATGTATATATTAAAGCCCGAGATGAAAATCTTGGGCTTTTTAAATGAAAGCATGAGTGTATTAATTTTTAAAACTTCAAAGGATTTTCAATGAAACGTCTTGCTATTTTTCTTATCTTATTTTTTATCAATATCTCTCCTCTTTATGCTAGCCCAGAAGATGATGTTAATTATATTGTTGACCAAACAGTTACCCGAACTCTTTTTGAAGGATCATTACAAGCATTACGCCCTGTGTTGATTTCTGCAATCAAAAACGACTTAAATAGCAAGGGAATTGAAATTAGTGATGCAAGTAGTTTTTTAGATATTTTTGTAGATGAGTTCATTGATGAATTTACAGATATTATGAAACAAGAAACCGTTGGCATATATCGTGAACTTTTTTCTGATAGTGAGTTAGCAGACCTTGCAGCATTTTATAAGACGGAAACGGGTCAAAAACTGATATTGCAAACTCCCCTCTTAATGCAGGCAGGAGCTAAATCAGGCGAAGTTGCAGGAATGAAAGCTGGTAGAAATGCAAAAGAGCGGGTTGCTCAACGCCTTGAGAGTGAAGGTATTATGATAGAAAAGAATAAAAGCCTTACGAAGAAAATAATTGATGCACTAAGGTAAGATCAGCTATATTATAAGGTCAAAAATATAGCCCATTAGATATTTCTAATGGGTTTTACTCATTTTTTACTTCATCTTTTTGTTGATGCATCACTTCGGGAATTAAACCCTTTGGGGCAAACCTTAGGGCTATTGTTATTACTAAACCTAAAACAAACACTCGCATTTGCAATGCTCTACTTTCAATTTCTGGAATTGCGCTAAAACCGAACCCTTCAGAAAAAGCACTAATATTGATGAATAGGGCTTGGCTTACTGGCTCGGATAATATCCAAATTATATAGATAAAAATCCCGCCAAAAACAGCTCCAAAATTATTACCCGCTCCGCCAACAATTACCATAACCCAAATGATAAAAGTATGATTGATAGGCTGATAACCACCTGGATCAAAAATTTGAGCGAAGGAAGTAAGTATCGCTCCGCCAATTCCAATTAAAACTGAGCCAAAAATAAAAATCTCCAATTGGCGGCTTTTTACATTTTTCCCCATTGAGGCGGCGGCAATATGATTATCTCTTATTGAACGCATCATACGCCCCCAAGGGCCAGAATAGGCACGCTGGATAAGAAATAATGCACCAAGAAGCACAACTAACACTACCGCTAAAAAACTAGCTCGAGCAACAATAAATGAGGCATCAATTCCCACTCCCATAGCCTGAAAAGCCTGTGGATTTGGCACTGGCCAAGGAACAGGAGAAACTGTTAGAGTTCCCTTAGTTAGCCAGTCCATGTTTTTAATTAAAGCACGGATAATTTCTGAAACACCAATTGTGGCAATCGCTAGATAATCTGTACGTAGCCCCAAGCAGATTTTGCCAATAATATAAGCAACACCAGCGGCCAAAATACCGCCAAAAGCCCACCCAATAATAACTGGCAAACCAAGCCCACCAACATATGTTGATGTTTTTTCAATATAATCTGCGGCTGGGTCAATCTGTGTTCGAAAAATAATATAGGCAATAAACCAAGCCAGTATTTGCATTATCTTATGCAGTTTCCCTTTTATTCCAATCATAGGCAATTTATTTGCGCCAATGATGAGCATTGCACCAATAATGGCGGCAATGATTACCTTTAATAACATTAATGGGCCATCAGAATTCCAAAATTCCATGTTGATAGGCATAGAGGTAAAGGCAACTGCAAAACCACCGATCATAATAAAGCCCATTATTCCAAAATTAAAAAGGCCGCCATAGCCCCATTGGATATTTAACCCCAAAGCAATCAAAGAATAAGCCGCCGCCTCAACACAAAGCCGCACGGTGAATGGCACTTCCATAACCACACCAACTCCAATGATGAGAATGAACAAAGCAAAATATAAAAAGACGGCTCTTTTAATCGCACTACTCATGTTGATGCCCCTTTAAAAATCCCAGTTGGGCGAATTAACAACACGATAACTAAAATTACAAAGGCAACGGTTAGCTTATATTCGGTTGGTACAAGCGAGAGGTCGTTTGGCAACCAAAGCGGTAGATTTTCTTTGAAAGGGCGAAGTAAAACTGCCCAGTTAAACACCGCCATTGTTTCAGCAAATCCAACTAAAAATCCACCCGCAATTGCTCCATAAGCATGCCCTAAACCACCAACAATTGCAGCGGCAAAAATTGGCAAAACTATATTAAAAGCAAGGTCGGGTTTTAGCGTTACATCAAGTGCAAGCATTGTGCCTGCCATACAGGCCAATGCTCCAGCAATAACCCAAGTTACCTTGATAACTAATTTGGTGTTTATGCCCGAAACTTGAGCCAAATCTGCATTATCCGCCATAGCTCGCATAGCTTTGCCAAACTTTGATTTAGTAAGGAAAAAATGCAAAGCTAGCACAGCAACAAGCGTGACTAAAATCATCAATATTTGTGGCTCGGTGATAGAGATAGGTCGTGTTGCATCAAAAAATGGAATATCAATTCTATAAATAACCTTTGGCTCATCAGCAAAAAACGTGCGAGTTTTTGTGCCAAAGAACAGACGTATCAAACCTTGAATCATTAAGGTAACGCCAATAGAGGCAATCAGTAATGTTACGGGTTTTGCGCCCCTTGCACGTAAAGGGGCATAAAAACCTTTGTCTATGCCTAGTGCAAAAAATGCGGCAATAACCATAGCTATTGGCAAAACCATAAACCCCATTGGCAATGGTCCGCTTAGGCCAAGACTTGTTGCAATTGCTACCAAAATAAACGTAATAAACGCCCCCATCGTCATCATATCACCATGAGCAAAATGGGCAAAACGCAATATGCCAAAAATCAAGGTGATGCCAATTGCCCCAAGCGCATAGATTGAGCCAAGCACCATGCCTGAAATAATGACCTTATTGAAAAAAAATATTAACTCGTTCATTTATTTAACACCTAATTAAAAATAATTTATCATTTGAGGTTACCGCCATCAATCCTGAACAACATACTCACAATCCTCATCCTGAGCTTGTCGAAGGACGAGAGAATATTTCCTATGGTTCGACAGGCTCACCATGAGGGTGTGAAGTGTGTGGTTAGTATAGTTATATTTCAAAGCTGTTCCCACATTACCCACCCAAGAAACTTTTGGCCACGTCTTCATCATCAAGCAATTCTTGCCCAGTGCCAGTGAATGAATTTTTACCTGAAGCCAAAACAAAACCCTTGGTCGCAAAACTAAGTGCTTGTTTTGCATTTTGCTCAACCATTAAAATGCCAACCCCAGATGCATTTACTTTTTTTATTTGCTCAAAAATCTCAATAACATAACGAGGAGAAAGTCCAGCCGATGGCTCATCTAACATCAACAAGGACGGTTTACTCATTAATGCTCGACCCATTGCAACCATTTGGCGTTGCCCACCCGAAAGCTCACCTGCTTGTTGATTTCGCTTTTCTTTTAATGGTGGAAACATTTCATAAACTTCGTCTAGAGTTTTTGAAAAATTATCTTTCCTAATGAATGCACCCATTTCAAGATTTTCATGCACACTTAATGAAGTGAACACATTTT
>JAMONZ010000022.1 GCA_027066315.1 Hyphomicrobiales bacterium | reverse complement strand
ATCAATTATTTTTTGCCTCTTGCGTGCTTCCGCAGCTTTTTTCTGTGCTTGGTATTTATGTTTTCCAAGGTCAAGAATTTTGCAAACGGGAGGTTTGGCATTAGGCGAGATTGCTACAAGGTCAAGCCCTGCCTCACGTGCCATTTCTTTTGCTATGATGGTATCAACATTGCCGTGGTTTTCACCTTCGGCATCAATTAATTGAACCTGTGTTGAAACAATGTCTGCATTGGCTGGTGGGCCACCTTTTTGTGGCTGATTTGGTCTCATTGGGCGACGAATGGTATATATTCCTTTTAATTGATAAATTATATCTTAGAAAATATGTTAGAAGTTGATAAAGTCAACACTCAAAACGATATATTTCTTCATTGCTACACTAATTTTGTATATTTATCGTGGTTTAATTAAATTTTTTTAATAAATAAAGTCTTTTAGGAGCAAAATGACAAAAAAAAATGAAATTGACACAATTAAAATTAGCACAATTAAAATTGGAGCAGGTGAGAAAAATCACTCCATTGCGATTTTACACCGTCATGCAGAACTAAAAGCTAAGTCTAATGAAAAACCAGCAGGATTATTTTGGCTTGGCGGCTTTAAGTCAGACATGCTTGGCTCAAAAGCAATCTATCTTGATGATTTAGGAAAACATCAAGGCTTAGAGGTTACAAGGTTTGATTATTCTGGTCATGGGCAATCAGGTGGAGAATTTATTGATGGCACAATAAGTAATTGGCTTGAAGAAGCATTAGAGGTTTTTGCCACAACAAAAGGCGAGCAGATAATAATTGGCTCATCAATGGGCGGCTGGTTGGCATTATTGCTAAACAGAGCATTAATAAAGTCTGGGCAAGCTAGAGTAAGGGCAATTATTTTAATCGCTCCAGCGATTGACATGAGCAAAGATTTGATGAGCGATAAATTTACTCAATCACAATTAAACGAGCTTGAAAAAAATGGGTATATTGAGCAGCCATCTGATTATGATGAACCATATATCATCACCAAAAAACTAATTGATGATGGAAAACAACATCTCTTATTTAGTGAAGGTTCAATAAAAACAAACTGTCCAGTGCATATCATACAAGGTGGATTAGATGATGCTGTTCCGCCAGCCCATGCTTTAAAGCTGATGAGCCATTTAACAATGGACGAGGTAGTTTTCACTCTTATTCCTGATGGTGGGCATAGCTTAAGTCGAGCGCAAGACTTAGACAAATTAGGTGAGGTTATTTTGAGTTTTCTAAGCGATAAATAGCCTCTAACCCAGAGCGATAATTGGGATAAAGCAGTTCAATATCAAGAGCATTTTTTATTGCATTATTTGATACATTTTTATTATCATTATAAAAAGAGCGAGCCATTTTGCTCATTTTAGCTGTTTTAAAATCTTGCAAGTCAGGTAAATCCATATCAGCTATAGCGCAAGCAAATTCCACCACTTCTTGGGGTGGAGCAGGTTCGTCATCGCTTAAGTTAAATGTGCCGTTTAATTTTTGTTTTGCGGCCAATGTTGTAACTTTGGCAATGTCTTTTACATGAATGCGATTAAACACCTGATTTTCTTTAATGATACGCTTGGCTGTGCCGGCCCTTAGCTTATCAAAACTTGACCTGCCAACTCCATAAATTCCAGCCAAACGTAAAATCAACAATGGCAGATCATTTTGCGCTGCAAACTCTCTCCAAAGCTCCTCTGCCTTAAGGCGATAAATTGAGCGGATATTCTTTGGTTCACATTTTGCATTCTCATCAACCCATAATCCATTGTGATTTCCATAAACACCAATTGTTGAAAAATAACATATCCATTTAAGATTATTAGCTTTTTTAATTTGGCTTAAAAAATGATTATAAACTGCATCGCCATTCTCATCTGGGGCAATTGAGTGAATGATAAAATCAGCCTCAGCAATTGCTAAATCAACTGTAGAGTTTGAGCTTAAACCATCAAAGATAAAAACCTCTATTCCTTGTTGTATAAGTTCGTCTGCATTTTTTTCATCTCGAATAGTGCCGCTAATTTTTATACTATTGCCAAAGATTTTTCTTAAATAATGAGCGGTGGCTAATGAGCTATACCCCATGCCAAAAAATAAAAAATTCACAGGCTCTCACTCCACTCTTTTGCAACAATTGGGTCTGTTTCTTTTATAAAATATCTTGATTTTTCTTTAGCTATTTCAACATCATTTGCAAGCGAGCGAAAAGCCCAAATGGCCATAGCCCGAATAAGCGGCTCTTCACTTGTTAGTCTTGCTTTCACTTCATCAAGCAGGCTTTTATCATTGCTATTGCCAGCAGCTATCAAGACATTGCGAATAAAGCGAGTATGGCCAAGCCTTTTAATGGGTGAGCCTGAAAATAATTTTCTAAAAGCCATATCATCTAAAATAATAAGGTCAGCCAAGTTTGGTTTTTCTAGCTCTTTGCGAGTTTGTAATTTTATTTCTTTACTTTGAGAGGCAAATTTATTCCAAGGGCAGATAGCCAAGCAATCATCACAGCCATAAATTCTATTGCCCATAGGAGTGCGAAATTGCAGCGGAATATGCCCCTTATATTCATTGTTATAATAGGCAAGGCATTTTGTTGCATCTAGTTTAAAAGGAGCAGGAAAGGCATTTGTTGGGCAAATATCTAAGCATTTTGTGCAAGAGCCACAATGCTCAACTTGTGGTTCATCAGCAGGTAATTCAACATCACAAAAAATCGCCCCTAAAAAAAGCCAAGATCCAAATTCACGTGAAACCAACACGCTATGCTTGCCTTGCCAGCCAAGTCCTGCGGCTTGAGCAAGGGGTTTTTCCATCACGGGGGCGGTATCAACAAAAACTTTAACATCAGCATCTGCACCACGAGCTAAAAGTGAGGCTAACTCTTTTAGTCGACCTTTGATAATATCGTGATAATCACGATTTTTAGCATAGACAGAAATATTCCCTATCGATTTCTGCTTTAAAAGCGGCAAGGGGTTTTCCTTAGGGGCATAATTTAGCCCCAGCATAATAACAGACTTCACCTCTGGCCAAAGTCCTTTGGGGCTTGCGCGCCGAAGAGCTGTATCTGCCAACCATTCCATATCACCGTGCCAGCCAGCTTTTAGTGCAATGTCTAAGTTTTTTGCTAGATCTTGATTTGTCTTGGCGCAGGTTATTCCAAAACTATCAAAGCCAAGTTTTTTTGCCCTATGGCGTAAATCCCTTACCAGCTTTAGTTTTTTTTGCTCAAGTTTTTGTTTGTCGATCAAAAATCCAAATCCGTATAATGTTTTGATGCTGGCATGCCAATAATTCTATCGCTCAAAAGCGAGCGAAAAGCTGGGCGAGATTTTAGCCTTGCATACCAGTTTTTTGTTTCGCCAACATTAAACCAGTCAATCTCGCCCAAATAATCAAGGCATGATAAATGCGCCCCCAAAGCAAAATCGGCTAATGTTAAATCCTTGCCAGCAAACCAATTGCGTGTTTCAAATAAATAAGCAAAATATTTTTCATGCTCAATAAGGTTGATCTTAGCCGCACGAAGCACTTTTGGGTCTGGCGCACCAATTTTTTGCTCTCGCTTGCCAATTTTTTCTTCCAAAAAATAACGGCTAACTTCATCATTAAACTTGCCCATAACCCATTCAAAAAGTCGCCACATCTCGGCTCGCTCCGCAGCATTTTTTGGAATTAGGGAATTGTGTTCTTGTTGATAAATATCTTCAATATGATGCACAATCGCTAAAGAGCCAATTATTGGAGAAGTCTTCTCTTCAATTAAAAGGGGAACATTTGCAATAGGGTCAATTTCAATAAGGTTTTGCGAGCTTTTATAGGGGCTAGCTTCTTCAAGATCAATTTTGTGGTCATATTCAGCAAATATCAAACGAATAAGTCGAGAGCTTGGGTCTAATTTATGGTGTAAAAGTTTTGTCATATTTTATTTTCATTTATCTTTTTAAAAGCAAATCAGTTTAATAACATTAAACATCTTTTTTGAAACTAACAAATTGTTTGGATATTTTTATGAACCCAGATCAAGGTATTTTTGTGCCGCTTGTTTTAGGCCTGCTTGAAGGCTTAACAGAATTTCTTCCAGTTTCCTCAACTGGGCATTTATTATTGGCGGGGCATTTTTTTGGTCTTAAGCAGCCAGCTACCTTTATCGTTCTCATTCAATTGGGTGCAATTTTAGCAATTTTAACAGTTTATTTCTCAAAATTGCTCCAATTATTAAAGGACGCAATTGCTGGAAAAAAAGGTGCATGGCTATTTGCCCTAAATGTTGTCTTGGCTTCCATTCCTGCCGCTATTGTTGGTGTGTTTGCCCGAGATTATATTCAATTAGTTATTTATGAAAGTGCCTTTGTTATCTGTGTCATGCTGGTTGTTGGTGGTATTATATTGCTTATTGTTGATCGTCTGCCATTAAAGGTGAAATATAATGACATTTATAGCTATCCTTGGCATTTAAGCCTAATCATTGGCCTGTTTCAAATGATTGCTCTTATTCCTGGGGTATCTCGCTCTGGTGCAACAATTGTTGGAGCTTTGCTTTTTGGAACAGATAAACGCTCTGCCGCTGAATTTACCTTTTTCATTGCCTTGCCTATAATGAGTGGTGCTTTTATTTATGATTTTTATAAAAGCCGTGATTTAATTTTAAATGGTGGCATTGGTATGGATATTGTAATTGGCTTTGTCGCTGCCTTTGTTTCGGGCGCAATTGTGGTGCGTTATTTGCTTAACTTTGTTTCAAAACACGGTTTTGGTTTTTTTGCATGGTGGCGTATTTTGGTTGGTGGGCTTGGCCTAATTGCGCTTGCTTTTATGGGATAAAATTTGCCTTTTTGAATTAAATAAAAAGCTAAATTTCTTGTTTTTCAAACTGCCCATGGTTGCGAAAACGCCACATATATGTTGGCAAGATTATATCCATTGAGGTTGCCTTAATACCAAATGAAGCAAGGGTTGCTTTTTCTTTTATTGCTTTTTCTGATACTATATTATCATCCTCAAGTTGTTTTACTTGATCGATAGTTAGCAAAGGCGAAGGAAGAATTTGCAAGAAAAATGCTTTTGTTTTTGCAAACCAAAAAGGCACTGGCAAAAGGATATTTTTGCGCCCAGTTTCTTTAACGACCCGTTTTAATAAGTCTTGCATACTCTCTATGTCAGCACCACCAAGCTCGTAAATTTTGCTGGCTTTTACTTTGCCAGTTGCCGCTAAAGAGATGGCTTTTGCAACATCACCCACATAGATGGGTTGAAAAAGAGTGTCTTTGCCAATCATTGGCAAAATTGGTGAAATTACCGCCATTGCGCCAAACATATTAAAAAACTTATCGCCATTACCAAAGATAATTGATGGGCGTAAAATAATAGCTTTTGGGAAGGCTTTTAAAACCGCCTCTTCTCCAAGTGCTTTTGTTCGTGAATAAATGCTATCAGAATTTTTATCTGCACCAAGAGCAGACATATGCACAAAATTTTCAACATTTGCATTTTTTGCAGCAATAGCAATATTTTTTGCACCATCAATATGCACCGCTTCAAATGTTTGCTTTCCTGATTTAGTTTTTATTCCAACCAAGTTAATAACAATATCAGCATTATTAACTGCCCGCTCAACCGAAGCCATATTTCGAATATTTGCTTGAATTGGTAAAATCTGCCCAACATCACCAGATGTTTTTACATGACCTGCAAGGTCTGGTCGCCTAACAGCAACCCTAATGCGATAGCCCGCTTGTGCTAAATCTTGCACCACTTGAGTGCCTACAAAACCATCTGCACCAAAAATTGTTATAAGTTTCTCATTTGCATTAGTCATGATAGAGTTCCGCTTGGTTATCGTTTATTTCTCTTAACTCGATAACAATGTCTGTGTCGAGTATAAAGCTGGTTATAAAAACTTTATTTTGCACTATATAATAGCCAATGTTTGACAAAACCGCTCACTAGCCCTAGCTCTTTGAGCAATAATTTTCTTCAAAAAGTTTTGGTAATAAAATTGGCTGATAAATCACAAAATAAAAAACAACCCAAAGATAAAAAACAAGCAATTATTGGCCTAAAGGTTAGATTGCTTGCAGCAGAGCGTTTGCAAAGTGTTTTGGGGGGGAGTAATTTTATTCCGTTTTCTGAAAGTGATATTTCAGATGGGCGAGATAGGGCTTTGGCCAATAAATTGGTAACAAGCGCACTTCGTTATCATGGGCACTTAAATTATATTTTTAAAAAGACCCTTAAAAAAGGCATGCCAGCCAAAAGTGCTAACTTTGAGGCTTCAATGCGAATTGGTTTAGCTGAATTATTATTCTTAGATGAAATGGCTGAGCATAGCTCAATATTTTTGGCAGTTGAGGCAATAAAGCAAAATAAAAAAACTGCTCATTTAGGTAAACTTGCCAATGGAATTTTGCGAAATGTTCAAAGAGAAAAACAAGTCTATAAAAACTTGCCGATGTCTGAATTATTTCCAGATTGGTTGCAAACCCGCTGGGCAAATATATATGGAAAAAATGCCCTAAATAACTTTGGTAAGGCTTTAATTAAAGGGGCAGAGCTTGATTTAACCCTCAAGGAAATTGATACGGATTTAATAAAATCTCTTAATGCAAAAATTACAATCTTTGACAGTGTGAGAGTTAAAAAAAGAGACTGCCCAGTTAATCAACTGGCGGGTTTTTCAAAAGGGCAATGGTGGGTGCAAGATGTTGCATCAGCAATACCTGCAAGATTAATGGGCTTAAAATCAGGTGCAAGAATACTAGATATGTGCGCCGCTCCGGGTGGAAAAACTGCCCAATTGTTAAAACAAAATTATGATGTTGTTGCAATTGATATAGATGAAAACCGCATTAAGAGATTAGAGCAGAACCTTTCTCGGCTAAATTATACAGCCAAACTTGAACTAAAAGATGCTAGTAATTTTCAGGTTGAAGAAAAATTTGATGGTGTGTTTCTTGATGCGCCATGTTCTTCAACTGGCACATTTCGCCGTCACCCAGAAGTCTTATGGCAAAAGCGCACTAAACAAAGTGAGGGGCGGGTGCTTTTACAACAGAAATTAATTGAGCAAGCTATTTCTTCTCTTAAAGATGGTGGAACTCTAATTTATGCTACCTGTTCGCTTGAGCCAATTGAGTGTGAAAAACAAGCTAAATGGATTTTAAAAACTTTCCCACAAATGATAACTTCTCCCATAACAAAAGCACAAGTTGATGAAAATGATCATTTTATAGATAAAAACGGCTGGCTTAGAACAACACCAGATATGAAAATTATAACTGGTGAAAATAACGTTGATGATATAGAAGGATTAGACGGGTTTTTTGCCGCTAGATTTATTCTAAAAGTTTAATTTTAAAAAGGTTGTTTTTTATAAACAATGCCAAAAAATACACTATCATTAGCAGAAAGATTTATTACCTCACCAGCGATTCGTTGGACTTGGAGTGGTTTATCTGACCCTGATTATCGCTTGCCAATTACTGAGTTTCGCCCCTGTGATAAAGAGGCCGCAATAGACATGGTTCAGGGACGTTATTTATTAGCTGCAAGATTAGTTGATACGCATTCTCACTCCCCTTTTTCAATAGAGATGGCTGACGCACAATGGATTGAGCGACTAAATGATTTTTCATGGCTGCGTCATTTTAGTGCTTGTGATGATGTAAACCAAAAAGAATTTGCCAGAGTATTAGTATTGGACTGGATAGGCAGAAATGGAAAATTTAATCATCACACTTGGTCTCCAATCATTACATCTTTACGAATATTAAATTGGCTTCGACATCTTGCTTTGCTAAAAGAGGGAGCAAGTGAAAAGCAAATAAAAATAATAACCCGCTCAATTGGCACGCAAGTACAATCTCTTAAATATCGTATAAAGTTTATGCGTGACCCAATTAATGTGATGTATAGCGCAATGGCATTATTAGCCAGTGCTTTGGCTAAAAACTCTGCACCAAAAACAGTTTCAAGTCGCTTAAAAGGTTTGCAATCATTAATAAATGAGCAGATTGATGCAAGTGGATTACATCAATCAAGAAATAGTTTTTTGCAATTTAAATTGTTAAGTGAATTGGTGAGCTTGAAGCAAACAATTGGGCAAACTAATCATATAACATCAGATGATAAAGAAAAATTTGCTGAGGCATTAAAGTTAATGCATTTTGCATTAGAGAGCCTAACTCTTGGCACATCAGATCTTGCATATTTTAATGGCTCAAAGCAAATAGCGACAGATTTATTTGTAGCCCTAAAAGCAAATTCTCAAAGAGAAGAGAGAAAAAGTCTAATCGTTGGTGATTATGGTGTGCTTGTTTCAGGCCAATCAATTTTAATTGCCGACAGTGGGAAAGTGCCACCAATTAAATTCAGCAAACAAGCCCATGCTAGTGCTTTAGCTTTTGAATTTTCTTATGGGAATGAGTTGATAATTGGAAATTGTGGCCCAGCAATTACTTCGCAGCAAATGACAAAACTTGAACATGAAGAAAATAACCACTTTAGATTAGGCCAAGCTCATAATGGGGCGATTGTTAATAATATTTCCTCAGCAAAAATTATCAAAAGTGGTAAGTATGCAAATCATTTAAAAAACAATCACACCTTAATAAATGACAATAGAGCAATAATTAATCTTCAGGCAGATCAAGAAACATTGTCTATAACAAGTAAGAATTACAGTAAAAAATTTGCTTTAGAAATTGAGCGTAAATTTTCTTTTATTGATGAGGGTAAAACACTTGTGGGCATTGATAAAATACGCCCAACCTCAAATACTCAACCGCATGGTTTACTTGAATTGATGTTTCATTTAGCTCCTAATTCAATTTTAACTAGAAATGATGGCGATAATATTCTTGATATAGAGCTTAAGTCAGGTGCTAGGTGGATATTTTTATGGGAGGGGGCAGAGGTTTTCATCGAAGAGTCTTTGCGTCACTCAGAGCATTTTGGCTCATTGCCAATAAACAAAATTGTGTTAAAGAGCGACATAAGTAAAAATGAAGAAATTTCGTGGGTTTTCTCCCGTCAATATTAACGAATAAAGAAATAAATGAGAAATAATATGCCAAACTCAGATAATAAATCTTCCTCAAAAGGTAAATTAAAATTACGTCGTGCTTTAATTTCTGTCTTTGATAAAACTGGGGTTGTTGAATTTGCCCAAAATCTAAATAACTTAGGGGTGGAGATTGTTTCAACTGGCGGCACGGCAAGTCTTTTAAAAAGCGAGAATATCCCAGTTATAGATATTTCTGAATTAACGGGATTTCCTGAAATGATGGACGGAAGAGTAAAAACCTTGCATCCAAAAGTTCATGGTGGATTATTGGCAATTCGAGATAATGAAAATCATAAAAGCTCTATGAGAATTCATCAAATCCCAACCATAGATATGGTGGTGGTGAACCTTTATCCATTTGAAGAGACAGTAAAGTCTGGGGCTGATTATGATACAATCATTGAGAATATCGATATTGGTGGGCCAGCAATGATCCGATCAGGGGCAAAAAATCATGCCTATGTTTGCACAATCGTTGACCCAAAAGACTATGATAACGTTATTGAGCAGTTAAGTGAAAATGGCGAAGTCTCGCTTAAAGATCGCCAAAAATATGCTGCCAAAGCCTATGCCCGCACTGCTTCTTACGATAGTGCCATTTCAAACTGGTTTGCAAAAACACTTGATTATCCTGATATGAAATGGCGGACATTTAGTGGTGAGTTAGAACAAGAAATGCGCTATGGCGAAAACCCTCATCAATGGGCTGCATTTTATACCGATGGCTCAGACAGTTTTGGAGTTGCTAGTGCGAAACAATTGCAAGGCAAAAAGCTCTCATATAATAATATAAATGATACAGATGCGGCATTTGAGCTAGTAAGCGAGTTTAACCCAAAAGATGAAGCCGCCGTTGCAATTATCAAACATGCAAATCCTTGCGGTGTCGCTTTATCAGAAAATTTAAGCGATGCTTATGAACAAGCCTTAAAATGCGATCCAGTGAGTGCCTTTGGTGGTATTGTTGCCCTTAATCGACAAATTGATGTTGAGGTTGCGCAAAAAATTATTAAAACATTTACCGAAGTAATAATTGCTCCATCAATCACCCCAAAAGCGCAAGCTATTATTGAGAGTAAAAAGAATTTGCGGCTATTATTGAGCCAAGAAATATCTAACCCAAAGGCTAAGGGCTTAAGTGTTAAGTCTGTTACTGGTGGTATGTTGGTGCAAGAGCGAGATAATAAAAATGTTGATGATGCAGAGTTGAAAATTGTAACTAAGCGCAAGCCAACAGATGGTGAAATGATTGATTTAAAAATTGCTGCAAAAGTAGCAAAACACGTCAAATCTAATGCAATCATATATGTAAAAAATGGTGCAACAGTTGGCATTGGTGCAGGGCAGATGAGCCGTATTGATTCAACGGTGATAGCGCATAAAAAGTCAAAAGATGCTGCAAAAGCAGCAGGTGAAAAAGGCGCGCTAACTAAGGGTTCAGTTGTTGCTTCAGACGCTTTCTTTCCATTTGCGGATGGCTTAATTGCAGCTGTTGAAGCGGGTGCAACCGCAGTTATTCAGCCAGGTGGATCAATTCGTGATGATGAGGTGATTGCAGCAGCCAACAAAGCAGGCATAGCAATGGTATTCACAGGAATGCGCCACTTTAGGCATTAGTGTTATTGGGCTTTATTATGTTTTGCATTACCCTTTGTTTAAGCTAGTTTTTTTGTTCTTTAACAAATATCAAACCAAAAGCTCCAAGTGCTAATAGAGCAATAATTGGCGTAATGCCTATACGCTGACTTTGGCTGAGACCAGTTGCAACAGCAACCAGCCAAGGTGCAAGAAATGAAGTCGCTCGACCACTAAGTGCATAAAGACCAAAGGCCTCAGTTGCTTCATCCTTTTCAACTTGATCTACCAACAGAGTGCGTGATGCGGCTTGTAAAGACCCACCAGCAGCACCCAATAAAGAGCCAGCAATATAAAATATTATAATTGGAGTGCTAGATGAGATTGTTTCAATAAAAAAGAAATAGCTATTTGATGTTAATGAAACAACGATTGTTGCGGCAATCACGAGTAACCAGCAAGAAATAAAAACCACTATTTTAGGGCCAAATTTTGCATCCATTCGCCCGCCAAAAAATGCACCCATTGCACCAGCAAGCCCCGCTAGAATTCCAAAAATAGCCGTTTGCGTTATGCTCATTCCTAACACGCCCGTGGCATACAGTCCTCCAAATACAAACAGACCATTTAAGCCATCTCGATAAATCATAGAAGTTACAAGAAAAGAAAAATAAGAGGTTCGTTTTGGTAATTCAGAAATAGTTTCCCATAAATTTGAGAGTGCTTTTTTCAAAGATGCGCTTTTATTTGCATTTTTTGGAGCATCTGGTGTGAATAAAAATAGCGGTATAATAAAAACAAAATACCAAATTGCAGTCAAAGGGCCGGTTGCTCTTTCTCCTTCATATTGAGAAGCATCTAGCCCTAATATAGGAGACCAGCCAACAATATTTTTGCCAGTTATTGGGTCAGCGATTAAAAGAAGTAGCACTATAAATAATGCAAAAATCCCACCAATATATCCCAAAGCCCAGCCAGAACCAGAGAGTTTGCCCAATTCTTGCCGTGGAACTAGTGATGGCATCATAGAATTCGTAAAAATTGCTGTAAACTCAATGCCAATGAACCCGATTGCAAATGCTATTAGAATTGAATTAATTGGCGCATCACCCCCTGCTGTTGCAAACCATAAAAAACTAGCTCCAACAATTACAAAAGCTGAAAAAATCCCAATAAAAGGTTTTCTTGGGCCGCTTAAGTCTGCCATCGCCCCTAAAACAGGGGCAGATATTGCAATTATTATTCCTACAATACTAATCATATTGCCCCATATTATCTGACCCTGAACGGCGTTTGAGGCAACTTGTGAAGCAAAATAAGGGCCAAAAATAAAGGTAATAAGAACCGTATGATAAGGCTGTGCCGCCCAGTCAAATAACATCCACGAAAAAATGCCCTTTTTTGAAACTCTATCCATAATTTATCCCCCAGATAAGAAAGGCAATTAAAAGCCCTAATTATTAAAATCAAGGTATTTATGCAAGCACAGGCAAGGCCTCTTTGCAAGAGAAGGATAAAGAAAGTCAACTTTAAGGGCAAAGAAAGAAAGTCTAACCCTAGATATGTATTGCACCATCACCTAACGCAAGAGCCGCTTCACGCACGGCTTCAGACATAGTTGGGTGGGCATGGCAAGTTAATGCTAAATCTTCGCTAGAGCCTGAAAATTCCATTAAAACCGCAATTTCATGGATCATCTCGCCAGCATTATGGCCAAGGATATGCCCGCCCAAAACCCTATCGGTAGTGGCATCGGCCAAGATTTTTACAAACCCATCAGCGGCTAACATTGCTTTTGCACGACCATTTCCCATGAATGGGAATTTACCAACTTTATAGGCAATGCCTTGCTCCTTTAGCTCTTCTTCTGTCTTGCCAACCGAGGCAATTTCTGGGCTGGTATAAACAACTCCGGGAATTACCCCATAATTTACATGCGCTGTATGGCCTGCAAGTTTTTCAGCCAATACCACACCTTCATCAGAAGCCTTATGCGCCAACATTGGCCCCTCAACCACATCACCAATTGCATAAATGCCATCGATATTAGTTTTGTAAGAGCTATCGATTTTTACTTGTCCACGTTCACTAATCTCAACCCCAATTTTATCTAAGCCCAACCCAGTAACATTTGGCTTGCGACCAATAGCAACAAGAGCTACATCAGCCTCAATATTTTGTTGCTCTCCACCAGCTGCCGCCTCAGTAGTTATGCTCAAGCCTTTAGAAGTTTTTTCAATATTGGTAACTTTTGTTGCGAGTTTAAAGTCAAAGCCTTGTTTTTTAAGCATGCGCATAAATTGCTTGGCAATATCAGCGTCCATTCCGGGTAAAATTCTATCTAAATATTCCACCACGGTAACTTTTGCACCCAAACGCGCCCAAACAGAGCCAAGCTCAAGCCCAATAACACCAGCACCAATTACAACTAAATTTTGCGGTACTTTTGATAATTTTAATGCACCAGTTGAGCTAACGATTTTCTCTTCATCAATTTTAATATTTGGCAAGTCAGTAGAAACTGAACCCGTAGCAATCACGATATTTTTTGTATCAATGCTTTGGGTTTTGCCATCTTTTGCAGTGACCAAGACTTTGCCCGCTTTTTCAATTGAGCCAAGTCCTTCAAAGCTGGTAATTTTGTTTTTCTTGAATAAAAATGCAATTCCAGATGTATTGGCACTCACCACATCATCTTTATGTATCATCATTTGCGGTAGATTTAAGCGTGGCCCATCAATATCAATGCCTAATTTATCAAAATTATGCCCAGCTTGCTCAAACATTTCTGAAGCGTATAATAGAGCTTTTGATGGGATACAGCCAACATTTAAGCATGTGCCGCCAAAAGTTGGGTTCTGCTCAACTACGGCAACTTTCATGCCTAATTGTGCAGCTCGTATTGCACAAACATATCCACCAGGGCCTGAGCCAATTATTGTAAGATCAAAAACATCTACCATAAGAAAATCCTAAATTATTTATGTGTAACAAGAGCCATTCGCACAGCTATGAAGATAAGTGCTAAACCTGTAACTCGATTAAACCATTTGCCAATTTTATAAAAGCTATTTCGTACCTTTTTTGTGGTGAAAAATATAGAAACTAATGAAAACCATAAAAATAAAAGCACACTCATCGATAAAACATAAAAAACTTTATGCACTAATATTGTATCAACGCTTATTATTACGGTGAATAGGGAAATGAAAAATAGCACCGCTTTTGGGTTAAGTAAATTGGTCAAAAAACCTATAGCATAGGCTTTTGCTGACGTGATTGTGTTTTCATTTTCAGTCAGGTTTTCTGGAGCTTTTGGGGCAGGGGCAAAAAATGCATTTATCCCCAACCATAATAAATATGCAGCTCCAACAAATTTTATTATTGTGAACATCAAAAGTGATTGAGAAATAATAAACCCCAAACCCAAAATCGAATATGCGCTATGCACAATGATAGAAGAGGCAACTCCCGCTGAAGTAAAAATTGCAGTACGGCGGCCATGGGTTATTGATTGACGCAAAACCATAGCAAAGTCAGGGCCGGGCACAATCACGACAACGCAAAAAATGCCCAAGATTGTTAGATATTCAATAAGGGGAAAATCCATCTCTAAACCTCCCCCTTTTTATTTCCTAAAGATCAAGCACAAGGCGTTGTGGGTCTTCAAGGCTTTCTTTTACTCGCACAAGGAAGGTAACAGCCTCTTTGCCATCAACAATTCTATGGTCATAAGAAAGCGCAAGATACATCATTGGACGAATGACAATCTCACCATTTACCACAACTGGGCGTTGTTGAATTTTATGCATGCCTAAAATGCCAGATTGCGGAGCATTAAGGATTGGTGTTGACATTAGCGAGCCATAAACACCGCCGTTTGATAGGGTAAATGTTCCACCCTGCATATCATCCATGGATAGTTTATTATCACGCCCCAAACGACCCAAGCGGCCAACTTCTTTTTCAACATCAGCAATGCTCATTTGATCCGCATCTTTTACCACAGGAACAACTAGGCCTTTTGGCGTACCAACCGCAATTCCAAGATTTGCATAGTTTTTATAAATAATGTCAGTGCCATCAATTTCAGCATTAACCGCTGGAATTTCTTTAAGCGCATGAGTTACAGCTTTTGCAAAAAAGCCCATGAAGCCAAGTTTCACGCCATGTTTTTTCTCAAATAACTCTTTATACTCTTTGCGTAAATTCATTATTGGCTGCATATCAACTTCGTTAAATGTCGTTAGCATTGCAGCAGAATTTTGTGCTTCTTTTAGGCGTTTAGCAATTGTTTGACGAAGACGGCTCATTTTCACTCTGTCTTCACGCTCGTCTTGTTTTGCAGGAGCAGAAGCAGGAGCAGAGGCGGCAGCAGAAACATCTTCTTTTAAGACCTGACCACGTTTGCCAGAACCTGCAACACTAGCAGGGTCAATTTTTTTCTGCTCCATCATGCGAGCAGCAGATGGGCTTGGCGGAGTTGTGCTAGTTTTTGCCGGTGCGTTAGCAATTGTTGCTGGCTCTGCTTTGGCAGCAGGTGCTGTTGGTGCAGGAGCGGCACTAGCGGTTGCGCCTTCTTTAATTGAGCCAAGCAGAGCATCTACTTCAACTATATCGCCAGTTTTTGCAATAATATTTTCAAGCACGCCAGAGGCAGGTGCAGGAACTTCAATAGTCACCTTATCAGTTTCAAGTTCAACAATTGGCTCATCAGCTACAACAGCCTCGCCAACTTGTTTATACCATGTGCCAATGGTTGCTTCGGTGACACTTTCGCCCAATGTTGGGACATGAATTTCTTTGCTCATTTTTTAAATTCCTTTATTCAGAAAAAGCATCATCAAGAAAAGCCTTTAATTGCGCCAAATGGTGACGCATAAGACCGGTTGCAGTAGAGGCAGAAGCAGGACGACCAACATAAGTAGGACGCTCGCCATTTCTTCCCATTTGTTCAAGAACCCATTCAACATAAGGTTGAATAAATGCCCAAGAACCCATATTTTTAGGTTCTTCTTGACACCATATTACATTTGCATTTTCAAAGCGTGATAATTCATCAAGCAATGCTTTTGCGGGGAAGGGGTAAAGTTGTTCGACGCGAAGTAAATAAACATCATTAATACCACGTTTTTCACGATCTTCAAGCAAATCGTAATATACCTTGCCGCTACAAAGAATAACCCTGCGGATTTTCTCATCACTTGCAAGTTTTATGGTAGTTTTTGGTTTTCCAGGGGCTTCTGCATCGTCCCATAAAATCCTATGAAAACAACTATCCGCTCCCATTTCATCAAGAGCCGAGACTGCTTTTTTATGACGAAGTAGAGATTTAGGCGTCATAAGAATAAGCGGCTTGCGAAATTCTCGCTTAACTTGACGGCGCAAAATATGGAAATAATTTGCAGGAGTTGTACAATTTGCAATTTGCATATTATCTTCAGCACAAAGCTGCAAATAACGCTCCATGCGAGCCGATGAATGCTCAGGCCCTTGCCCCTCATATCCGTGCGGTAATAATAAAACCAAACCCGACATACGAAACCATTTGCGCTCACCAGATGAGATAAATTGATCAATCACCACTTGTGCGCCATTAACAAAATCACCAAATTGCGCTTCCCACATTGTTAAAGCACTTGGCTCAGTTAAAGAATATCCATACTCAAAACCAAGTACCGCTTCTTCTGAAAGCATCGAATTGATAACTTCGTAACGATCTTGCCCTTTAGCAATATTATTAAGCGGCGTGTATGTTTCTTCGGTATCTTGGTCATAAAGAACTGAATGACGTTGAGAAAAAGTTCCCCTCTCACAATCTTGGCCAGAAAGACGCACAGGGTGACCCTCAATAACCAGCGAGCCAAAAGCCAATGCTTCAGCTGTTGCCCAGTCAAGTCCCTCACCACTATCAATCATTTTTTTGCGATTATCATGAAACCGCTTAATGGTTTTATGTTCTTTAAAACCATCAGGAATGGCTGCAAGTTTTGCACCGATATATTTAAGTGTTTTTGTTTCTACTCCAGAATTACCTCGGCGAGGCCCATCATTTTCAGCCCGTTTAAGATTCTTCCAAGCACCATCAAACCAATCGGTTTTTTGTGGTGTATAATCATCACCTGCCGAAAATTCAATCTCAAGATTAGCCCGCCAGTCGGCTTTCATCTTGTCAACTTCTTCTTGGCTTAAAACTTTTTCATCGATAAGTTTTTTAGAATAAATTGCCAAAGTTGTTTCATGGGTTTTAATTTTTTTATACATTATTGGCTGTGTAAATGCAGGCTCATCACCTTCATTATGGCCAAAGCGGCGATAACAAATCATATCAATTACTACAGGAGCATGAAATTTTTGGCGATATTCGGTTGCAATTTTAGCGGCATAAACCACCGCCTCAGGATCATCGCCATTAACGTGAAACACTGGTGCTTCAATCATTTTTGCAACATCTGTTGGATAAGGGCTTGAGCGAGAATGAATAGGCGAAGTTGTAAAGCCAATTTGGTTATTTATCACAAAGTGAACTGATCCACCGGTTCTATGCCCTTTTAGGCCAGAAAGACCCAAACATTCAGCAATAACCCCTTGTCCTGCAAAAGCTGCATCACCATGCAAAAGCAATGGCATAACAGAGGTGCGCTCGCTTTGTTTTGGTTCAATAAAATTCCCATCAACTGCATTATGCTGATCTTGTTTTGCTCGACATTTACCAAGCACAACAGGGTCAACAATTTCTAGGTGAGAAGGGTTAGCAGTAAGCGAAAGATGCACGCTATTATCGTCAAATTCACGATCAGATGAAGCACCAAGGTGATATTTTACATCGCCCGACCCCTCAACATCATCAGAATAAAAAGCCCCGCCTTTAAACTCATGAAAAAGCGCACGATGTGGTTTACCCATAACTTGAGTTAAAACATTTAGGCGGCCACGATGAGCCATGCCAAGCACAATGTCTTGTACTCCAAGCGCACCGCCACGTTTAATTATCTGCTCAAGGGCTGGAATAAGGCTTTCAGCTCCATCAAGCCCAAAGCGTTTTGTGCCAGTATATTTTACATCAAGAAATTTTTCAAAACCCTCGGCCTCAACTAATTTATTAAGAATTGCCTTTTTACCCATGGCAGTAAAGGTTATCTCTTTATCTGGCCCCTCAATACGCTCTTGTACCCAAGCCTTGGCAATTGGGTCTGACATATGCATAAATTCCACACCCATGGTTGAGCAATAGGTGCGTTTTAATATATCAAGCATTTGCGGAATGGTAGCAAATTCAAGCCCTAAATAACCATCGATAAAAATCTGACGATCATAATCGCTTTCTTTAAAACCATAAGAAGCTGGGTCAAGTTCTGGTGCAGCCTCTATTTCTTTTAGTTTTAGCGGGTCAAGATCGGCGTTTAAATGTCCTCGCATACGATAGGCACGGATCATCATAACCGAGTGAATACTATCGCGTGTAGCCTGCATTACATCTGAGGCTGAGGCAGCATTGTCTTTTTTGCCAGCTTTTTTAACTATTGCATCTTGAGTTTTAAGCGCAACTTCACCCCAATCACCATCAAGTGCAGAAATTAATTCATTATCGAGCCTTGGAGGCCAATCACCTCTTGACCAACTTGGCCCATCAGCATTTTTTTGAGCTACTTCTTGGGTGTCATCTAGCTTTCCAAAATATTCTTGCCATGTTTCATCAACACTAGATGGGTCGGTTTTAAAAGAAGCGTAAAGCTCCTCAATATAACCAGCATTACCACCATATAAAAATGAACTAGCTAAAAATTCAGCATTTGTTTTATTTCTTGTCATGACGCTCATAGGTTTTAGGATTTACCCTATTAAACCGCTTTCCTTTATTTAAACTAGCGCAAAATATACGCAAAAACATATTTTAAGAATCAGTTTTCTTAATACCAATGTGAACATTACATGTTAGTATAATGTTAACGATATTATTACTGGTTTTACTCAAAACGTAAGAAATTTATTTATTTAACTCTTCAACAAGCGTTTTGCCAATTTTCGCAGGTGATTTAGACATTCTAATGCCAGCACTTTGCATCGCTTCAATTTTATCTTCCGCTCCGCCTTTGCCACCAGAAATAACCGCACCAGCATGACCCATTGTGCGCCCTGGAGGGGCAGTAAGACCTGCAATAAAGCCTGCCATTGGTTTTGATCTACCTTTTTTAGCTTCGTCTTTGATGAATTGTGCCGCATCTTCTTCAGCTGAGCCGCCAATTTCACCAATCATAACAATAGATTTTGTTTCGTCATCGGCTAAGAATAATTCAAGCATATCGATAAATTCAGTTCCTTTAACTGGATCACCACCAATGCCAACCGCAGTTGACTGCCCCAAGCCTTCATTGGTTGTTTGAAACACTGCTTCATAAGTTAGAGTGCCAGAACGTGAAACAATGCCAACTGAGCCTTTTGAAAAAATGCTTCCGGGCATAATGCCAATTTTACATTCCTCTGGGGTTAAAACACCTGGGCAGTTTGGCCCAAGTAGGCGAGAGTTTGATCTCTCAAGCCGTTCTTTAACTTTCACCATGTCAAGCACTGGAACACCCTCAGTTATGCAGACAATAAGCTCAATATCAGCTTCAATCGCTTCAATAATGGCCGCCGCCGCACCCGCAGGCGGAACATAAACAACCGTAGCATTCGCCCCAGTTTGCTCTTTTCCCTGAGCAACTGTTGTAAAAATTGGCAATTGCGTCCCATCAAGTGAGCTTGTCCAATTTGTACCACCCTTTTTTGGGTGAGTGCCGCCAACCATTTGTGTGTTAAAATAGGCAAGTGCTTGTTCGGTATGAAATGTGCCAGTTTTACCAGTAAGCCCCTGTACCAAAACTTTGGTGTCTTTGTTAACTAGGATAGACATATAATTATTCCTTATTTAGTTCGAATATCGGCACTTAGTCCGCCTTCATTAAAGATTAGATAGAAAATATTGCTTTCAAAATTTGTTGTATAAGCTGATGGCACGCCCTCATAAGTCCAAAGTTCAGGCTCACTTCCGCCCAGCCAATTAAGCATTAAATCATGCGCAAGCTGTTTTGCTTGCTCAAGGCTTAAGTCATCATGAGCAACAGTACAGCCACCATTGCCTTGGCCAATTGCATAAGCACCCCAAATGCCATTAGAGGGGTGAGAAAATTCAAATTCACCCTCGCCAAATGGCGCAAGAATATACCCCTCAGCCTCAAGCGTCTCTTTTGTTCCTGAAAAATCAGGGAGATGGTCAAAGCAAATTTTAGTAAATTCATTTGCTACAAGTTGAGTAGATGGAGCTGCCAATATCTGCAAGCTCACTCCCAAATATATAGGAATACTAATAATACCAGCAGATAAAATTTGCTTTAAACTCATTCTAGCCTCTAACAGCTGCAACAATTTTTTGGGCAGCATCATCAAGATCATCAGCTGAAATAACATCTAAATCACTATCATTAATCAGTTTCTGTCCCTCAGCAACTTTTGTCCCCTCAAGCCTAACAACAAGTGGCACTTTTAAGCCAACTTCTTTTACCGCTTGAAGCACACCCTGCGCAATAACGTCACAGCGCATAATGCCGCCAAATATATTAACCAATATTCCCTTTACATTAGGATCAGACGTAATAATTTTAAAAGCAGCGGTAACTTTCTCGGCCGTTGCGCCACCACCAACATCTAAAAAGTTAGCAGGCTCTTCGCCATAAAGTTTAATAATATCCATTGTGGACATAGCCAAGCCTGCACCATTCACCATGCAACCAATTGTGCCATCAAGCGCAATATAGGCTAAATCATGCTTTGAGGCTTCAATTTCTTTTTCATCTTCTTCGCTAAGGTCACGAAGCTCAGCAATATCAGGGTGACGAAAAAGTGCATTTCCATCAAATGACATTTTAGCATCAAGCACTTTTAGGTGATTATCCTTCATAACAATAAGCGGGTTTACTTCAAGCAATGACATGTCTTTTTCAACAAATGCCTTATAAAGAATTGGGAAAAGATTAGCTCCATCAACTCTTGCTTCACCGCTTAGCTCAAATGCATCACAAAGATTTTCGACATCTTGTGCGGTTACGCCAGTTGTTGGGTTTATTGCAAAAGTGTGGATTTTTTCAGGAGTTTCTTCGGCCACAGCTTCAATATCCATGCCGCCCTCGGTTGAAGCAACAAATGCTACTCGACCAGTTTCACGATCAACTAAGATTGAAAGATAAAGCTCAGCTTCAATATCAGCACCATCTTCAATATAAAGGCGGTTGACTTGTTTACCCTCAGGTCCTGTTTGTTTTGTTACAAGCGTATTACCAAGCATTTGTTCAACGTCAGCTACTACCTCATCAATCGATCTTGCAAGGCGCACGCCACCATCAGCATCAGAACCAAGTTCTTTAAAGCGACCTTTGCCACGCCCGCCAGCATGAATTTGACTTTTAACGACCCAAAGAGGGCCGCCAAGTTTTTCAGCAGCAGCTTTTGCTTCGTCTTTATTAAAAATAGCAACACCGTTTGAAACAGGCACACCATAGGTTTTTAATAATGCTTTGGCTTGATGTTCATGAATATTCATTAGGTTAAACCCTTAATTGTTTGATTTATTTAAGCTAGTTTTGGTGCAATTTTTTTACAAGCCTCAACTAGTCCTTTGACCGAATCAAGTGACTTATCAAAACCTTTTTGCTCGGTTGTTGAAAGTGAAATCTCAACAACTTTTTCAACCCCATCTGCACCAATAACAACTGGCACACCAACATACATTCCTTTTACGCCAAATTCGCCTTTAAGATATGCAGCACATGGCATCACTCGTTTTTCGTCCCATAGGTAGCTTTGCGCCATATCAATGGCAGAAGCGGCAGGGGCATAAAAAGCAGAGCCAGTTTTTAATAAACCTACAATTTCAGCTCCACCATCACGAGTGCGCTGAATGATTTGGTCAAGTTTAGCTTTTGAAAGCCAGCCCATTTTCACCAAATCAGGTAAAGGAATGCCTGCAACTGTTGAATATCGAGCAAGAGGAACCATAGTGTCGCCATGCCCACCAAGCACAAATGCGTTTACGTCTTTAATCGAAACATCAAGCTCATCAGCAATGAAATGGCAAAAACGTGAGCTATCAAGCACGCCCGCCATGCCAACTACACGATTTGCTGGCAAGCCAGAAAAACGCTGCAATGCCCAAACCATAGCATCAAGCGGGTTGGTAATGCAGATAACAAAAGCATCGGGCGCATATTTTGCAATGCCTGCTCCAACTTGTTCCATAACTTTTAAATTAATCTCAAGTAAATCATCACGTGACATGCCGGGTTTGCGTGGCACACCAGCAGTTACAACAATCACATCAGCACCAGATATATCTTTATATTCGGAAGTGCCTTTAATCTTTGAAGAAAAACCCTCAACATTGCCGCTTTGTGATAAATCAAGAGCCTTGCCTTGCGGCACGCCATCGACAATGTCGAATAATACTACATCGCCAAGATTTTTAAGAGCTGCTAGGTGAGCAAGTGTTCCGCCAATTTGTCCTGCACCAATAAGTGCAATTTTTTTACGTGCCATGAGAAATTTCCATTATAGGTTTGATTAAGGAATGAATACGCATTCATTAGCCCGAAAAATAGCTCTTTTGCAAGCCTTGAATGTAAGAATTATATAGGAGGCACTAAGAGCTTAACAAAAATATATCACCCTTATACCTATTGTTACTTATTAGTCGTTTAATTTAGCTGATAGATAAGAATGAGAGTGCATTTCTTTAAGGCGGGATATTGTGCGCCTAAACTCAAAAGCAGTGTTTTTATCGCCACTTAGCTCGTCTAATTCTACTCTAAAGGAAGCAAGTAATTTCACTTTCCTGTCATATAGAGCATCAATGAGTAAGATAAAGCGTTTTGCGGCGTTGGAATTTGTTGCATTAAATTTTGGGATATTATCAATCATTATTGTGTGAAAGCCATTTGCAATCATTAAATAATCGCGTACCCCAAGTGGAATGTCACAAAGATCAGCAAAATCAAACCGTGCAACTCCTAACCCATATTGAGGAATTTTTATTTTACGACCCAAATTTTCTAAATAGATTTCCTTAGGTTTCTGCCCACCTATTAAATGTTTAAAAATTTTATCCATTGCTTGTTTGCTGTTTTTGCCAAAGTGAAATAATTCTTCATTTTGTAATTTATCAAGCCTAAAATCTTTTGCACTGCTAAGTTCTAAAACTTGGACATGTGATTTTAATAAATCAATAAAGGGTAGGAATAATTCTCTGTTTAGCCCGTCCTTATAAAGATCATCAGGTGTAACATTTGAGGTAGTGACAATAACCAAGCCAGCATGAAATAGTTTTTCAAACAGGCGTGAGAGCAGCATGGCATTAGTTATATCGCTAACATGAAACTCATCAAAACATAATAGTCGTACATCTTTAATGATTGGTTTTATTATGTGGGGGATTGGATCATGTGAGCCTTTTATGTTTTTTTTAGACTTGCGAAAAATGGCAATTTGCGTGTGTATTTCGTCCATAAATTCATGAAAATGCACTCGTCGTTTTGCCTTGATTGGCACATTTTCATAAAACATATCCATAAGCATAGTTTTACCTCTGCCAACACCACCCCAAATGTAAATACCTTTTGGCACAGATTTACGAGCCTTAAAAAAAGCACTTAGACCAGTTTTACCTTGTTGTAGATCTGCTAGTTTTTTACTTAAGTCATCAAGCAAAATGGCTGCCTCTTGTTGGGCGGCATCGGGGGATAATATATTTTTTGCAATCAAGCCTTCATAAGCCTTTATCACCAAATTATTTTCCCCTATATTTATAAAAACACTCAGTATCTAGCCATCAAGCGAGGCAGCTATTCCACCTGAAAGAGTGCCAACAAAACGTATTCCAGAACGCTGGAATGCACCAATCATAGCTCCTGTTTCGTCATAGAGCTGCACTTGCGAGCCAGCTAATTGCCAAGACGAAATTAATGAGAGAACAGGAATTGCACAATTAGGAGCAGAGGCACGATAGCGATTTGTACCTGACTTTGTTGTTTGTGTAAGGTTTAGACGGCATTGAACATTTAGGGCATCTATCTCTGCGTTAAGCGTCCAGCTTCCCAAAAGTTTTGCAACAGAAAGAGTGCCGCTTAAATCTCTCCCAGCTGGGGTGATTTGAGATGATCCAACCTCGGCAATGTTAACAAATGAGCCATCATTATTTGCAGTTTGACCTGTTAAGCTGGGGTCTGCAGTATTAAGGTCAACTAGTTCTGGGTTCAAATTATTGCTCTGTGTAATAATCCCATCTTGACCCTGAAGTGGAGGTAAAGAAGTTGTCTGTACAGAAGATGAGGCAACTCCGGGTAATTGAACTGGCGCACTAGCTTGGCGGTTTGATGGCCCAAAAGGAGATGTTGATGTGCAACCAACAATAAAAAGAGAAAGCCCCAAAAGGGAAATTAATTTGATAGTGGAGCTAGAAATATTCATTTTTGCCAAAGGCCTTTATTGCTTATTTATTGTTTGAGTTGACATTTTCATCTCAATTCAATTTGTTATGTTAATCCAAGTTTATTATGTCACAATTAAGTTTATTAAAGTTAAGATTCCATTTGTTTTAGTAAATCTTGTGCCAATATTTTAGCATCATCTGCTTCATGCTCTGGAACTTTAATAGCAATTGTGCCTTTTAATGAAGTAAAACCAGGCATTGCAGGAAGGCCAGATTCTCCTCCCTCAAGTGGATTAAATCCATGAGCCTTGAGCGCAGTTACAAGCACTCTAGCAACTGAAAAATCTCTAACCTGAGCAATTGTTTTTAGCATTATGATCTAAATTTGGCGTTCAATCATGAGTTTTTTAATTTCAGCAATTGCCTGAGCAGGGTTTAAACCTTTAGGGCAAACATTGGTGCAATTCATGATTGTGTGGCAACGATAAAGCCTAAAAGGATCTTCGATATTATCAAGCCTCTCCCCAGTTGCCTCATCACGGCTGTCTATCAGCCAGCGATAGGCCTGTAAAAGAATTGCAGGGCCAAGATAGCGATCGCCATTCCACCAATATGAAGGGCAGGAAGTTGAGCAACATGCACAAAGGATACATTCATAAAGACCATCGAGTTTCTCACGATCTTCATGGCTTTGTTTCCATTCAGTTCCCGGCGCTGGAGTTTTTGTTTGTAACCAAGGCTCAATCGAGCGATGCTGAGCATAAAAATTACTCAAATCTGGTACAAGGTCTTTAACTACCGGCAGATGTGGTAATGGGTAAACTTTAATAACACCTTTGACCTCACTCATTCCTTTCGTGCAGGCTAACGTGTTTAGACCATCAACATTCATCGAGCATGAGCCGCAAATTCCTTCACGACATGAACGTCTAAGAGTGAGCGTTGCGTCAATATTATCTTTTATCCATAAAAGTGCGTCCAAAATCATTGGTCCACATTCACTCACATTTACAAAAAATGTATCGGTGCGAGGATTTCCGCCCTGATCTGGATCATAGCGATATATTTTAAATTCGCGAATATTATCCCCGTCTGGTTTTGGCCAAACTTTGCCAGCTTTTACAGATGAGCCTTTTGGAAGCGTTAATTGCGCCATTAGTTTTTAGCTCCTTAATAAACCCGTGCCTTGGGTGCGATTTTTTCAAGTGATATTCCGCCATCTTTTTCAGCAGTTAATGGCTTGGTATGCACATCACGATAGCTTAATTTTACTTTTCCATCATCTGAAATAGTTGAGAGTGTGTGCTTGCGCCATGTTTTGTCGTTGCGATCAGGAAAATCATCTCTTGCATGTGCGCCTCGGCTTTCTTTGCGAGCTGTAGCAGAAACAACAGTAGTTAAAGCATTTGCCATGAGGTTTTCAAGTTCAAGCGTTTCAACCAGATCAGAATTCCAAATCATTGAGCGATCGGTTACTTTAAGATCGCTCATTTGTTCCCAAATTTTACTCATGCGATCAACGCCATTTTGTAATGTTTCTTGGGTGCGAAAAACCGCTGCATCTTCTTGCATAGTTTGCTGCATTCTATCACGAAGAGAGGCCGTTGTAGTTGAGCCATTTGCGTTGCGAAGCCTGTCAAAGCGAGCAAGAATTTTATCTGATGATTTTTCATTTATTTCTGGAACAGGGGTATTTTTATCAATAACTTCCCCTGCCTTAATTGCCGCCGCACGCCCAAACACCACCAAGTCAATCAGCGAGTTTGAGCCAAGTCTATTTGCCCCATGAACTGACGCACAGCCAGCTTCGCCAACGGCCATTAGGCCTTTGACTATTGCATCGGGATTGTCTTTGCTTGGGTTTAAAACTTCGCCATGATAATTTGTAGGAATACCGCCCATATTATAATGAGCCGTAGGTATTACGGGAATTGGCTCTTTAGTTAAATCAACCCCTGCAAAAACTTTTGCACTCTCAGAAATGCCAGGTAATCTTTCAGCTAAAACTGCTGGGTCAAGATGTTCTAGATGCAAGTTGATATGATCTTTTTTAGGTCCAACCCCACGTCCCTCTTTAATCTCAATTGTCATGCAACGAGAAACAACATCACGTGATGCTAAATCTTTAGCATTGGGAGCATAACGCTCCATAAATCGCTCGCCCTCGCTATTGGTTAAATATCCACCCTCGCCACGTGCGCCCTCGGTAATTAAAACCCCTGCGCCATAAACCCCAGTTGGGTGGAATTGTACAAATTCCATATCTTGAAGTGGCAGGCCAGCACGAGCGACCATGCCATTGCCATCACCAGTGCAAGTGTGAGCAGAGGTGCAAGAAAAATATGTGCGTCCATATCCACCAGTTGCGAGAACAACAGTTTTTGCACGAAAACGATGGATCGTGCCATCATCGAGTTTCCAAGCAATAATTCCCTCACAAACACCATCATCGCTCATCAATAGATCAAGTGCAAAATATTCAATAAAAAATTCTGCATTATGGCGTAAAGACTGCCCATAAAGCGTGTGCAGGATTGCATGACCCGTTCTATCGGCCGCCGCACAAGTGCGTTGAACTGGTGGGCCTTCACCAAAATTTTGCATGTGACCACCAAATGGGCGTTGATAAATCTTACCCTGTTCGGTGCGAGAAAAAGGCACGCCATAATGCTCAAGCTCATAAACTGCTTTTGGTGCTTCACGCACCAAATATTCCATTGCATCATTATCGCCAAGCCAGTCTGACCCTTTTACGGTATCATACATGTGCCATTGCCAATTATCTTTGCCCATATTGCTAAGTGAAGCAGCAATACCCCCTTGAGCTGCAACTGTGTGCGAGCGGGTGGGGAAAACTTTTGTCACACAGGCAGTTTTTAAACCCTGCTCGGCCATGCCAAGTGTTGCTCGCAAACCAGCACCACCAGCACCAACAACCACGACATCAAATTCATGATCTATAATTTCATAAGGCTTTTTATTCGAACCGTTATCGCTCATAATCTAGCCCCCAAAGCCAAGTTTTAATACTGAAATAATGCAAAGTGCGCCAACGCCAATAACAAAAAAATTATTAAGGGTGAGGGCAAGAATTTTGCGGCTCTCTGTTGCAATATAATCCTCAATCACAACCTGCATGCCAAGGCGCATATGCCAAAGAATTGAAAAAATACTCAATATCAATAATGAAGAAATTATAGGGTTGGATAGCATAACAACCATAAGAAGTCTGTTTGCACCTGCAACTGATGCAATAAACCAGATAAGAAAAATTGAAAGTGGGATATTTGCTAAAGCGGTTAGGCGTTGATGCCAAAAATGGGTTGTGCCGCTTTTAGCAGAACCAAGCCCTGTTACTTTTTTAAGTGGGGTTTTAATGCTCATCAACTTAACTCCACAAAATAAAAGCCCAAACAAGGGCTGTTAATATAAGGCCACCAAATAGAGTTGCCCAAGCAAATCCAAATCTTGCCGCTTTTGAAAACCCTTTGCCCATATCCCAAATGAAATGGCGAAAACCGCCTAACATGTGATTAAACAAAGCCCAAGTAAAACCAAATAACACAAGCTGACCAAGCCAATGACCCATAACTGAATTTGCTAAATTTATTGCATTGCCACCCATTGCAGAGGCAACAAGCCACCACGTTAATAGGGCAAAGCCAAAATATAGCGCAACTCCTGTTATGCGATGTAAAATTGACATAACCATAGTGATTTGAGTTTTATATATTTGCAGATGGGGAGAAAGTGGGCGTTCAGTATTCGCCATGATTTTTGCCTTTTAGCTGCTAGCTAGATGTTAAGACTAATGATGTTTTCTTAAGACCACAAATAATCAGATAAAACAAGTCAGAACGCTATAAAAATTACTAGGGTGGGTTGAAAGCTGTGATTTAATTAGTTTTTGTCCTTAAGTCCTTTTGGCAGCGTCCAAAAGCCCCAAAGAGTTGTGCTAATGCCAATTTTCTTTTTTGTCCAAAAAGCAATAGCAGTTTGCGCAACAATTCTTGCAAGCATGTTGACAATTGCAGCTCCCAAAACTCCATAAATTGGGATAATGAAAAGCATAACAATAAAACTTAACATCATTGTTGTGCCAAAAATTGCTACATATGCTTTTTCTAGACCTGTCATCATCATAACAATACGAGTTGGCCCAGTTGCCGCATCAATTAACAATCCCGCACTTAATAAGAGTAAGATGGTTTTTCCATTTGCATAAGAGTCGCCAAATAATGATAATAACAAATCACCAAAAAAGATAAATATTATAAAAATTCCAACGGAAAACGCAAAGCCAGCCCAAGCGCAAAAACTTGTAACAGCCTGAGCTTTTTTCATCTCGCCTGCATGATAGTGTTTTGCAACAATGGGGGCTATTACTAGGGTTATTGCCCACATGAATAATGTCATCAGGCCAGCCGTTTTAAAGGCATTAAAATATAGGCCAGCACTTTCAACTGAAATAAATAGGCCAACTAAAATAATATCAACATTTAAAGCCGCTGTGTCGATAGCCGTGGATATGAAAAACCAAAGACTGATTTTCCCTCTTTCGCTCCAATAGCTCTTAAGAAAAGAAAAGCTAATTTTATTATAAAAGCCAACTTTATGGGCGATGATAAATTGTATCGCCATAACGAGTGATAAAATGAATGAAGATAGTAATAATGCCTGTGTGCCAGTTAGCTCAATTCCATAAAAAAACAACACCCAAACGGTTGTAGGAACGCTAGCTCGCCAAAGCACATCTCGTGGTGTAAGTGCCACCCAAATAGATTCTTGGGCTCGAAGTGCTGAGCCACCATATTCGACCATAGCCAAGGGCATTATTAAAGTTGCAGCGGCAATAATATAAATGAATGATGTAATACCATCACCGATTGCACCACCAATAAGGGCAACGATAATAAGGCTAATTGAAACGGCGATAGATGCTAAAATAACAATCGCCCAGCCAGATTGCAGCGACCTTTTTGCCTTATTTATATCATTTTTACCATTTTCTTCTGGCCAAAATCTCAAGATCGCAATCTGCTGACCCATGCTAGCAGCAATTGCTAGAATAGTTGCTAAAGAGAACCCAAACGCAAATTGCCCGTAATTTGTTTCACTCATTGCCCGAGAAAGCGCAACAAACATTATATAAGTAAGACCCGCCGCCATCACCTTTATTAAAAGCGAGGCAACTGATTTGTTTAGCGAAGACCGCACTATTGATCTAATATCTTTAAAATTTGAGTTGCTCATTATTGCCTAATTCGGGTTTTAATATTCTCAACTATGTTTATGCGCATAAATGTCTACTATTTTCTTACTACTCGACATTTTATTTAATCAAAGTAAAACTGTTCCTTAAGTGATTCTGTTTAAGGATAGTAAAAAGGCAATTTTTCACCATGACGGGAGCTAATGTGTGATGAGCAAAGAAACCAAAAAAAACTGGCAATATCTTTTAGATCGTGCAGATAGTTTATCAAAAAAAGAGGCAAGTTTTTCTACCTTTTTAAAGAAGACGGTTACATCAATAGATCCGGCAGATCTTACATCTATTCCAGTTGAAAATTTTGAAAAAAATATTCGCCATTCATTTGAGAGATTGGGTAAAAGAGATGCCAATAACCATCTAATAAACATCTGGCGGCCAGAAGAAAATGGCCAAGCAGGCGATGTTCAGATTATTGATATTTTTGTTGATGATATGCCATTTTTAGTTGATAGCGTGCTTGGTGCTATTCGTGCAAATGGCGGCAGTATTCGCCTAATTGCTCACCCCATTTTAGCTCTTGAGCAAAAGGGAAAAAATTTAAGTGTCCTTGAAGGAAAAAAACAAGACTTAGCTGAAAATACACCCCTTACAAGTTTTTTGCATATTTATATTGATCCAATTTCAGATGAAGAAGCCCTAGAGCGATTATTTGCGGAAATTGATGCCGTTTTAGTAGATGTGCGCCGTACCGTGCGTGGTTGGAGACCAATGTTAGAAAGATTGAGCAAACTTGTTCAAGATTATCGTGAATATGGCACAAATATCCCAACAGCAACTTTGGCCGAGACAATGCATTTTTTAGCGTGGTTAGCCGATCATAATTTTACTTTTATGGGAATGCGTGAATATGAATTGGTTGGAGAGGGAGATCAGGCAATTCTTAATCCTGTGAAAAACTCAGGGCTTGGTATTTTAAAAGATCCAGATTTTAAATTTTTACGCCACGGTAGTAAATTGGTTGAGATGACAAAAGAGCATGTAGCTTTTTTGCAAAAAAATGATCCCCTAATGGTAACAAAAGCCAATATAAGATCACGGGTGCATAGACAGGGATTTTTAGATTATATTGGGGTAAAGCTCTATGATGAAAAAGGCTCTTTAAGTGGTGAATTGCGCATTCTTGGGCTATTTACCTCCATGTCTTTGGCAACCCCTCATACAGAAGTTCCATTTGTTAGAAGAAAAGTATCACAAGTTATTTCTGCCTCTGGTTTTAATCCTAAAAGCCATGCAGGAAAAGCACTTATGGCGGCACTTGATAATTACCCAAGGGAAGAATTATTCCAAATTAGTGAGGAGCAGCTTTTAGAGTTTGCAACAATAATTTCTTCGCTTGCTGATCGTCCTCAAATTAGAGTTCTGCCTCGTCTTGATCCGTTTGATAACTTTGTTTCAGTGCTTTTATACCTGCCAAGAGATCGTTATACATCACAATTGCGTTCCGATATTGGTGATTATTTGGCCAAAATATATGATGGGCATTTATCAGCTTATTATCCTTATTTTCCTGAGGGTGAATTGGTTCGAGTTCACTTTATTATTGGAAGAAATGGTGGAGAAACCCCAACTCCAACAAGGGCGCAACTTGAAATAGACGTAAGCGCACTTACTCGTAGTTTTGGTGACATGTTAATGGAGGAGGCTAGCGATCCCAGTGAAATTGTTAATTATTGTGATGCCTTTTCAACTGCCTATCAAACTAATACTTCAAGTAAAGAAGCATTGTTAGATATTGATGCTTTGCAAAATTTAGGTAATAGCGATCGCATAGCTTTACGCTTTATTCCAAAAAATAGCTCTGAAAAAGACGATAAAAATAGGTTGCGACTTTATCACAATCTTTCGCCAATTCCGCTTAGCGATCGTGTGCCATTACTCGAGAATTTTGGTTTTAGGGTTATTGATGAGCGCACCTATAGCGTTCGCCCCAATAGCGCAAACGAGCAGTTTATCCACGATATGGTAATTGACCCAGAAGAAGATATAGATTTAAGTGCTGTTGCTCGGGTGCTTGAAAAGGCCCTGCTTGCAACTTGGGATCAAAGGGTTGAAAGCGATGGCTTTAATAAACTAACAACTTTGGCCTCTCTTAAATGGGACGATGTATCTATTCTTCGGGCATTCGCTCATTATTTAAAGCAACTAAAACTTGGCTTTTCGCAACGTTATTTATGGAATGCGCTTAATGCTCACCCAAAGATAAGCATTGCCTTAATAAATTTATTTCATTGTTATCATCAACCAGATTTTTCAGACAATAGAGAAGAAGTTGCAACCAGCTTAAAAAAAGAAATTTCAAATGCATTAGTTAAAGTTAGCTCAGCTGATGAAGATATTATTATTCGTCATTTTTTAAATTTAATTGAAGCATCGGTTCGTACCAATTTTTATCAACGTGATGAAGATGGAGAAAGATGCCAAGCGTTGGCAATTAAATATGATTGCTCAAAGGTTGATGGCATGCCAGAACCTCGCCCCTATCGTGAAATTTTTGTCTATTCACCCCAAGTTGAGGGTTTGCATTTGCGGGGTGGTGAAATTGCCCGTGGTGGTTTGCGTTGGTCTGATCGTCCTGAGGATTTTAGAACCGAAGTTCTTGCTCTAGTTAAAGCGCAAATGGTTAAAAATGCTGTGATCGTGCCTATGGGGTCAAAGGGCGGGTTCGTTCCAAAAACAATGCCAGCTAATCCGAACCGTGAAACATTTATGTCTTATGGCATTAGTGCATATAAAATATTTATCAACTCATTGCTTGAGTTAACTGATAATATTGATGGCGATAAAATTATCCACCCAAAAGATATGATTTTGCGTGATGGTGATGATCCGTATTTAGTGGTTGCAGCAGATAAAGGCACAGCGAGTTTTTCTGATATTGCAAATGCTATTTCTATTGAGCGTGGTTTTTGGCTTGGCGATGCCTTTGCCTCTGGTGGCTCTGCTGGTTACGATCATAAAAAAATGGGCATAACTGCTCGTGGTGGTTGGGAGGCGGTGAAACGCCATTTCCGTGAGTTAAATCGTGATATTCAAACCAGTGAATTTACCACCGTAGGTATTGGCGATATGTCGGGTGATGTTTTTGGCAATGGCATGTTATTATCCCATAAAACACGCCTTGTAGCAGCTTTTGATCATCGGGATATTTTTATCGATCCAAACCCTGATGTAGTAAACTCTTATGTCGAGCGAAAAAGGGTTTTTGAATTAAATCGCTCTAGTTGGCAAGATTATGATAAGTCTATTATCTCAAAGGGTGGCGGAGTATATCCCCGTTCTTCAAAATCTATTGAATTATCTGATGAAGCTCTTGAGCTTTTGGGGCTTGAAAAAGGTAGAATAACTCCCTTGATGGTGATGAATGCTATTTTAAAGGCAGATGTTGATCTATTGTGGTTTGGCGGTATTGGTACTTATGTTAAGTCTGAAGATGAGAGCGATATTGAAGTTGGCGATCGTGCTAATGATGCAATTCGTATCACGGGCAAAGAGGTGCGAGCTAAAGCAATTGGCGAGGGAGCTAACCTTGGTATTACCCAGCTTGGGCGAATTGAATATGCCTTAAATGGTGGAGCGATTAATACCGATGCAATTGATAATTCTGCAGGGGTTAATTCATCTGATTTAGAAGTTAATATAAAAATCGCACTAGGCACATTGGTGCGAGCTGGCGAAATGACAACTGAGCAAAGAAATACATTTCTTGCCTCGATGACTGATGAGGTTGCAGAGCTTTGTTTGCGAAATAATTATCTTCAAACTCTGGCTATTTCTTTAATCGAGCGTAAGGGTTATGCGGCTTCCCCAGATCTAATCACCTTTATGCATGATCTAGAGAGTGGTGGTGATTTAAGTCGTGAGGTTGAATTTTTACCAACCGATAGTGAGCTACTTGATAGATCTGCAAGTAAAACACCATTCACTCGTCCTGAGTTAGCTGTTTTATTAGCTTATGCAAAAAATACATTTTATGCACAATTATTAGAATCAAAAATTCCCGATGATCCATATTTATCTCGTGAGCTTTATCGTTATTTCCCTCAAGAGCTAAAAAAGGAATATCCAAAAACAATTGATGAACACAGATTGCGTCGCCAAGTTATTGCAACAGTGCTAGCCAATGTTATGATTAATCGAGGTGGTCCTTCTTTTGTTTTTAGAATGACTTCAGCCACAACCGCTGATGCTCCTCAGGTAGCTTTTGCCTATGCGGCGGCACGTGATGCCTATGATCTAGCTTCACTTAATGAAATGATTGATGGCTTGGATAATAAAATTGATGGAATGACCCAGCTTGATCTTTATGAGGAAGTGAAAACTCTATTGGTTGAGCAAACTTTGTGGTTTTTGCGAAATGTAAGTTTTGAAGATGGGCTTTCTGATATTGTCAAACTCTATGGCGATGGGGTTGCAACAATAAGAGCTAAGCTAGGTTCAATTTTACCTAAATTTGTTGCACAATCTGTTGCAGACCAAGCAGTAGGTTTTGTTAATGGCGGTGCGCCTCGTGATCTTGCTCAAAGGATTGCCGAACTCTCGGCCCTTACTCTTTGTTCTGATATTATCTTAACCAGCGAAAAAACAAATTCTAGTGTTGATGAGGCAGCAAAGGCTTATTTCATGGTGCTTGAAACATTTAAATTGGGTCGTATTACTGAGCAGGGTAAAAATATTGATCTTGTTGATAAGTTTGATCGAATGGCACTTGATAGAGCATTAGCAAATGTTATGCGGGCGCAACGTGATCTTACTTGTGATGTATTGCGAGTTGGAAGCGGAGAAATTGAGCAAAGATTTAATAACTGGAAAGATCAAAGAAAAGATGAAACAGATCGTATCATTGATATGGTTTCTGATTTAACGGGTGAAGAGCTAAGTGTTTCTCGTCTTTCTGTTGCCGCAGGCTTGCTTTCAGATTTGGTGAGAACTTAAGGTCTTGCCTATATGGAGGTTTTATTTGCGCTAATATTTTTATTTGCTTTTTATCTGCTTTTTATCGTGCTGATAAACAGAAATACTATGCCAAGTATAAAAATTAAAATCTTGAATGAGCCAAAAGAATTACCTGCTCAGCTCGATAAAAATATTTCTATAACAGCATGGAATATTGGTTATGCAGGCTTGGGAGAAAAAAGTGACTTTATCATGGATGGGGGCAAAAGTTATTTACCCCCAAGTCGTGCTGAGGTTAAAAGCAATCTTTTTGGAATAAAAGAAACTCTTCTTAGTTTAAATTCAGATGTTTTTTTATTGCAAGAAGTGTCAAACAAAAGCCCTTTAAGTTTTCTTGTCCCAGTTCGCTCTGAAATAGTTGCGCTATTTCCTAATTTTTTAGCGATATTTAGGGCTGATATAGCTTCAAGAGGTTTGCCGTGGCCGCTTCGAGTTTGCCATGGTACATTGAGCTTGGCTAAGGCCAAACTAACTTCAAGTAATGTAATAACCCTGCCGCATGAACCAACCTTATTGGCAGGTTTATTGCGTCGCCGCTATGGATTATTGGTAAGCAGGTTTGCAATTAAAAATAATGATAAGCCAATTGAAAAAAATAACAAACAATGGGTAATTGCCAATTTGCATTTGGCCGCATTTGATGAAAAAGGCGCAACACGTCAAAAGCAATTTGATGCAGTTTTTGCCTTTGCAAAGCAAGAATATAAAAAAGGAAATTATGTAGTTTTGGGCGGCGATTGGAATATGGAATTAACCAAAACGACCTTCACCCACAAAACTCCTAAAAAACATCTATTCTGGCGAATTGGCTTTCCATTAGATCGTTTGCCAAAAGGCTGGAAAATTGGGGTTGATGAGAATGTGCCAAGCGTTAGAACAATGCATAAACCCTATGTGAGGGGCGAAAATTATACCTCAATAATTGATGGTTTTATTGTTTCGCCAAATGTAAAAATAAAGAAAATAAAAACGCTAGATACAGGCTTTAAAAATACCGACCACCTGCCCGTAAGTGGGAATTTCTCAACTAAATAAAAACATGTAGTTTTGAGCTGCACTGAACTATCTCTGGAATGTTGGAAATAGAGTAATTCTCATTCCTTAATTTAAATAATAGAGAAACTTAAACCCATAAGAATATGCCTTAGAGCAAGCATCACAAGGCAGGAACTAAACCAATAATAACATAAATATTGCCGTACCGTACGGTACGGTACGGCAAATTAACTCTTGATTAAAGTCGATGAAGAACTTTCTTATTTGCTATGGGTTTGAGAGACGGCATCTTTGAAACAAACCAACAAACACAATTGTGTTCTGATGCGAGTATCACTGTATAATACGGCATAATGTTGTGATTTGTTGATAAGGCAATTAGTGTTATAATCAGATTTAAATATTGTTTTGCTAATTTGTAAAAATAAAGGTTTAAAAATGACGAGAGCAGCGAATAATACTAATGGGCGAAGTGTTCGTATATTTCTTGTTGATGGCAATCCAACAGGGTTAGTGACTGCTGAAGTAATAAATTGGTCTGGTCATGTCATTTCTGGCTCTCGTGTGGAGATTGTAGATTTTTTAAAAAGGGAGGAGCTTGATAGAACAGGAATATATTTCCTTTTTGGGCACGATCCTGAAGAAACTGATTCGCCTATGATATATATTGGTGAAAGTGATAATGTGCGAAAGAGACTTAAGACGCACAATAAGGAAAAAGATTTTTGGGAGCGAGTTTGTGTAGTTACGAGTAAAGATTCAAATATTACCAAAGCTCATGCTAAATACCTAGAAGCACGACTGATTAAAATTGCATCTGAAATTGGCAAAGCAAAGCTTGAAAATTTAACAAAACATGAACCCTCTCCGCTACCTGAGGCAGATGTTTCTGATATGGAATATTTTATTGAACAAATTCAATTGATATTACCTGTTTTGGGCTATGATTCATTTAAAGTAACGCCTAATAGGACATCTTTACAAAAGAAAAATCGGTCTGAAAAAATTGATGAAGATATTTCTCCAATTTTTGAAATTAATAACGATAAGAAAAAACTATATGCCACAGGTCAAGAAATAGAAGGGGAATTTGTAGTGTTTGAGGGCTCATTTGCTTCTTCTAAGTGGACTACAAGCGGTAAGAAAAATGTTGGATATAAAAGACGGCATTGTAAATTGATTGAAAACGGAACTCTAATCATTGATGATGAAAATAATACTATTGCTAAGTTTACAAAAGACACATCTTTTTCAAGCCCAAGTGCTGCCTCTTCTTTAATATTTGGACGTTCAGACAATGGGCGCACATCATGGATAATAAAAGGAACGAAGAAAAATTATGCAAGCTGGCAAGAAAGTAAAGTTGCTGAAATAGTAGATGAGGATTAACTGGCCAAGAGCAATATTGTAATCACCAGTGATAATCAAAGATGTCATGCCGTTGAAAAACGGCATCCATTCTTGGATTCAGTGTTCTATTCTAGTAATTTTACCTGATAAAAATCATTCTGGATGCCGTTTTTCAACGGCATGACGGCGGTGGTTAGTTGCTGTCTGTTGAGTAAATTAAGAGCTTTTAGAGTTTTAAACCCCCCCTACATCAAATCCTGCTTAACTCTCATCTCAAACAGCTTGGTAGTTTTATCTGGAGTGGCGTTTTGGCTGGTTATTAGCTCGCCTTTTTTAATGGGTGTTAAAACTTTTCCACCCTCAAGTAATCCAACTGGAAGGCAGGAATTTTGTCTTGCGTCTTCTACTTTCATGGTGAAAGAACGATAGCATGTTTCCCCGATTGCATCGATTTTTTCGCCAATTTTCATATCACGTTTTGCAATAGCGCATACTTCGGCAACAGGTTTTGCAAGTGGCACCATGTCTGGCTTGCCTTGCAACATTATGCGTGCCGCCGTTAATGGAACTTCAAGGCTCGTCAAATGATAGGGGCGGAAAAAGCCATAATATGGGCCTATGCCAACATGTAAATCGTCCATTCGCTCGATAATGCGTGGGTGGGTGGCTTTGGCAATAACAAACACACCTGGTGCAACTCCTTTGCCAATTGTATAGTCAACCACGCCGATATTGTTTAAAATTCCACCATCGGATTTGGGGATTAGCACTTTTGCTAATTCCTCTCGAGAGGCTTTTGGTCCATGCATACCAGGAATGTCGGGAGTTAAACCTGTAGCATTAGCAATTGCTGCCATTTCAACTGCGGTTTTTGAGCCATCAACAAATTCTACTAACACACGTGGGTTCATATTACGCCGCACTGCTTCTTCAATATAATCATCGGGCACAGCGTCATGTTTAAGAGGGTTATTTTTACCCTTGCCTGCGCTAACAATTGTTAACCCCAAGCCAGAGGTAAATTCTATTAACTCCATACAAGATGAAGGCTCGTCACCCGCCCCAAGCGAATAAATAACACCCAATTTATCAGCCTGCGCTTTAAGATAACGCCCAATAGTTACATCAGCCTCAACATTCATCATTACGATATGCTTGCCATGCTCCATTGCTAATAAAATAAAATCTGCCGCAACTCCGGGTTTGCCCGTTGCATCAATCACCACATCAATTTGTGGTGTGCTTACCATTAATTCATTATCAGAGGTAATGGCGATTTTGCCAATCTCAAGCGCATTTGACATTTGGCTAGGGGTGTTTACTTCTTGCCCTTTATCATCATTGCCATAGGCAATTTTTATCGCATCAAAAGCGGTGTGGGGGCGGCGGGCGGTTATGGCGGCAATCTCTATGCCTTTCATTAACATCACTTGTGTTACAAGGTCAGTCCCCATTTCGCCAGCACCAATTATACCAAGTTGAATTGGTTTATTCTCATCTGCGAGTTTTGCAAGGTCGGCAGCAATGCCGCTAAGGTGAATTTCATTCATTTAAACTTATTAGCATGGTTTGCCAGTATTGAAATGCAATAAAACCTGTTATCACAGGTTAGATTTAATAAGAAAGTCAGCTCTATGGATAAAGAAGTCCAAGTTAAAATTGAAAAAAGCACCGGCATTATTGCTTTAAATAGACCAAAGGCAATAAATGCGCTTAATTTTGAGATGATAAAGGCAATAGATATTGCGCTTAGCGAATTTGAAGAAAATCCAAAAATAAATGGTGTTTTGCTTAAATCAGCACATGAGCGAGGGTTTTGTGCAGGTGGTGATATTAGGTTAGCACGGCAAAATGCTCTAGATAGTAAAATTGAAGAAATGCACAAGTTTTTTTCGGCTGAATATGCGCTAGATGGTAAAATTGTAAAATTTTCAAAACCAATAGTGGTATTAACTGATGGTATTGTTATGGGCGGTGGTTTGGGCTTAGCTGGGCATGCAAAATACCGAATCACTACATCAAATTCACGCTTTGCAATGCCAGAAGCAGCGATAGGTTTCGTCTGTGATTGTGGTATTGATGCAATTTTAGCAAAGGTAGAGCGTCATATTGCTTTAGCTTTTTTAATGTCTGGCGAAGTTGTTGGCGCAAATGATGCTCTAGCACTTGGATTAAGCGATTGCATAATTAACAAAAGCTCAATTAAGCAAGTTGAAAATGAGCTGATAAAAGCCATGAATAGCACTAATATTAATAGTGCATTAAAAGAGGTTATGAGGATGAAAAATATCAAGGGAAATGAAACCCCTTTCATCGAAAAAGCCAATAGCTGTAAACAGGCTTTCTTGGAAGATAATATACTGGAAATTATGAATAAACTCAAACAGTTAAGTGATGGAAATCATCATGCCAAAAGTCTTTTTCAAAGGCTAATTAAACTCTGCCCCACTTCTCTTGCTGCTATTTTAATATCTCATGACAAAGCACGGCAAGATAGTGATGTTGATAAGGTTTTAAATAATGATTTTTTGCTAGCAACATTCATGGCTGCAAGAGAAGATTTTGTTGAAGGAGTGCGTGCGGTGGTAATTGATAAAGACCAAAATCCAAACTGGCAGCCAGACGATCTTAACAATGTAAATATAGATAAAATTCACGCAATAATTGCATAAAATAAAATAAAAAATGATCTTTTTAGAAAGATTTTAAAATTGTTAGGACTTCTTAAACCACTAGAGTGACACAATTCCTTAAGTATAATTACGATTTTATTATTTGAGGATAATTTATTACATAATGGCTGAGAGTAAATTACAAGATTTAGAACTGCCTGCAATTGTAGATTTGGATACACTTGATGTAATTCGAGATAATCTTCTTGAGGCTTTAGAGCTTGGCTCGGTTCAAATAAATAGTGAAAAAGTAGAGCGAGTAGCAACAAATGCTTTGTTGATGCTGCTAAGTGCCGCTCGATCTGCAGAATTAAATAATACTTCTTTTGAGGTTCTAAACGCTAGCCCCCAAATGCTTGGTGCAATTGATAGGCTAGGACTTAAAGACAGCTTTACCCCGCTATTAAAAGGATAGATATATATAATGCGTATTCTAACAGTAGATGATTCTCGCACGATGCTTTCAATGCTCCAACACACGCTTAGCGGTGCTGGCTTTGAGGTAATTCAAGCAGAAGACGGACAGCAAGGCCTAGATAAGCTAAAAACTGAGAGTTTTGATGTGGTGATAACAGATATAAATATGCCAGTTATGGACGGCATTGAATTTATCAAAAATGTTCGCTCATCAGGTAAATATCAAAGCCTTCCCATTCTTATTCTAACTACAGAAAGCTCTCGTGAAAAACGCGATCAAGGGCGAGCTGCTGGTGGAACAGGCTGGATTGTTAAGCCATTTGATCCCGAAAAATTAATCTCGGTTATTAACCGAGTTGTTCATTAAAACATTAAATAGACTTTAGGTAAAAACTCATGTCTGAACTTGACGAATTTAAAGCTACATTTTTTGATGAATGTTCTGAACTACTTATAGAATTAGAAGAGCAATTCACAGCAATTGAAGAGGGTGATAAAAGCCCCGATCGCATGCATGCTGTTTTTCGTGCTATTCATTCGGTTAAGGGTGGTGCGGGTGCTTTTGGTTTTACAGGCTTGGTTGGTTTTGCACATGAGTTTGAAACTTTATTAGATTTTGTTCGAAATGACAAAATTGAAATGACAAATGAAGTGATCGTTCTTTGTATAAGATCAAACGATATAATTGCTGATTTTGTTGAAGCTGCAAAAGTTGGTGAAGAACTTGCCTCTGATTATGGTGCAGTTGAAAAAGAAAAATTTATCTCTCTTTGCAAGGCTTCAAGTGGTGATGATGAAGAGACAGGCGAGCCTGTTGAAGACGAAGAATTTGATATAGATTTTACTCCAGTCATGATTAATCTTGATGAAGAAATGGGTGATGATGAAGGCATAAGTGAGGGGTGGTTAGTTAAATTTGTCCCTCATAGAGAGCTTTATATTTCTGCAAATGATCCAATTTTATTATTAAGAGAATTGGCTGAAATGTCTGATATTGAGGTCAAGGCAGTTTTAATTGATATACCAACCTTGCCTGATTTTGAGCCAATGGGGGTATATTGCTCATGGGAAATTTCTTTTAGTGATGATAGCGTTGAAGAAGAATTAATTCGTGAAGTATTTGAGTTTGTTGATGGGGATTGTGATCTAGAAATAACAAAAATTGAAGCAAAACCTATTCAAGAAAAGCAAGATGATGTAGATTTTGATAGTGAAAATTTGCCATCATTTGCTGATCTTGCAGATGAAATTAAGCCAGTAGAAGCAGAAAAGCCAGCAGCTACAGTGGCAGCAAAAGGCACTGAGCAGACTAGTAAATCTCCATCAAAAACTGCCCCAGTAGCTGGTGTGCAATCAATTAGGGTTGATCTTGATAAAGTCGATAGAGTTGTCAATATGGTTGGCGAGCTGGTTATTACCCAGTCGATGCTTACCCAGCAAATGGACGACCACCTAAAACATCAATATCAAGAGCTAATCCGTGGGCTTGAAGTTTTAGCAACAACAACTCGTGGTCTACAAGATAGCGTGATGGCAATCCGTGCTCAACCAGTAAAATCTGTATTTTCTCGTATGCCACGTTTGGTGCGAGAGTTAGCTACAAAAACAGGTAAAAAGATCAAACTTGAAACTGTTGGTGAAAATACTGAAATTGACAAAACAGTTATTGAGCAATTATCAGATCCACTTACTCATATGATTAGAAATTCAGCAGATCACGGAATTGAATCTGTTGAGAATAGAGTAAAGGCTGGTAAATCTGAAACAGGTACAATTCGCCTTTCAGCCGAACAAGCTGGTGGCTCAATTCTAATAATTATTGAAGATGATGGAGCGGGTATTAATCGTGAGCGTGTGTTGCAATTAGCACGTGATAAAGGCGTTGTTGGCGAGGATCAACAATTAAGCGATGACCAGATCGATAATTTAATATTTGCCCCAGGTTTTTCAACCGTTGAGGAAGTTTCAGACCTTTCAGGTCGTGGTGTTGGAATGGACGTTGTTTTATCAAATATCAATAAAATTGGTGGTGCAGTAATTGTAAAATCATGGCCGGGTAAAGGCACTCGCATGACATTAAGATTGCCACTAACTTTGGCTGTGCTTGATGTAATGTTGGTAAAAGTCGGCGGCTGTCCTTATGTTATTCCGCTTTCTTCAATTGTTGAAACAATTCAAAACTCACGTGCTGATTTTGGTAAATTACCAACAGGTGCAAAAGTTTTACAGGTGCGTGGTGAGTATGTTCACTCAATTGATCTAGCGGATCGTTTTGAATTGCCAAATGATATTAATGATAAAGATAGATTTGTTGTGCTTTGTGAAGCAGATGGCACAAATAAACTTGCTCTAATTGTTGATTCAATAATCGGTCAGCAGCAAGTTGTAATTAAGAGTTTAGAAGAAAACTTTGAAAGAATTGAAGGAATTGCAGGTGGCACAATTTTGGGTGATGGCTCGGTTGGTCTAATTGTTGATGTGCAAGGGTTGCGCAACTCTCCTAGCCCATCACACCGCAACGTTGCCTAATAATAATGACTAATGAATATTTATAAAAAGGAAAATAAAATGGAAGCAATGCATTTAAGTAATGAGGCTGGCGATGGTGAGGTTTCTGAAGTTGATAGCTTGCAGTTAATTGCATTTTCAATTGATGAGCAAACCTATTCTGTTGAAATAACTACAGTTAGAGAAATTAGGGCATGGAATGGGGCTACACCTTTGCCAAATACTCGTGAGTTTGTTCGAGGTGTTATAAATCTGCGTGGCACTATAGTTCCAATTTTTGATCTTCGAGCGCGTTTTGGTGAAGGCAAGACAGAGCCTACAAAAACTCATGTTGTTGTGGTTATGTCGGTTGATGAAAAATTTGTAGGAATTTTGGTTGATGCTGTTAGCGATATTTTGACCGTTAAGAAAAGTGATGTTCACCCAGTTCCAGAAGGAAATTCTTCTAGTGACAATGAGCTTCTTAGAGGAATAATCACGCATGATTCTCGTATGGTGGGCTTAATAGATTTGCATGCAATTGTTGACGGTGCAAAATTAGAAGAATAGAATTTGATAAATATATTAAAAAAGGCACTTAATTTTTTTAAGTGCCTTTTTTATTTTTAACAATTCTAGCTTAGTAAACTTTTTTAGAACAGATCAACTTCTCCGTGTTGCACTCGTCCAGCAACTCCAGACATTTTTGGCACAGCCAGTTCATCAAGCGTTAAATGCGACCATATTTTATCAAATTGGCGATTGTCCATATCGCTATCGCTATCTACCATTTTCCTAACAGCAGTTGCCATATTGGCGTTTCGTTGCTCAATTCTATCTTGTGCTTGCAGCGCAAAAACAATTTTATCCATCGCTTCTTTACGTGCATTTTCGCAAATAGTTTTATGATTTTGCAAGATAGATAGAGCTTCAATAATTCCATCAACCATCTCCGCCGTTTGGCGGGTAGTTTCATCTAACTCAGTCGCTAGTCGCTTTAATGACATTAACATATCCTAACCTGGATTCACTTTTATTTATTCCCAAGCTCCACTCTAACTCAAATAGTTAAAGTGAAGGTTTGCATTTGAAGAAATATTCATAAGATTTTGATTGTGGTTAGCAATTTACTAATATTCATAAGATAGCGTAATTTTATTGATTAAATAGTTTTTACGAGAGTATTTATGGCATTAGCACAACCAACACCAAAAAAAAACACAAGATCTATTGTAACAACAGTCCATCAAGGTGACTGCCATGTTTCTAATAAGACGGACGTTACATTTTCAACTGTTTTGGGTTCTTGCATTGGTGCTTGTGTGCGAGATGTAGAGGCAAATGTTGGCGGCATGAACCATTTTTTATTGGCCGAGCAATCAGGGTCAGCCAAAGATAGATTTGGCTCTTCTGCTAGATATGGTGCTTATGCCATGGAAGAATTGATAAATATGGTGCTTAAAGAAGGCACTGGTATTAAACAAAATCTTGAGTTTAAAATATTTGGTGGTGGTAAGATTAATTCTTCTCTTGCCGATGTAGGGGCAAGCAATGTTGCCTTTGTTTATAAATTTCTCAAAGATGAGGGATATAAAATAACATCAGAAGATATGGGCGGAACTTTTGCTCGCCGTGTTATGTTTGATCCAACAACTGGTCGAGCTCGTGTTAAGCGGCTTGATAGTGCTACAGGTCAAAATATCGTCAATAAAGAAATGGCTTTTGCAGGCAAACAAAAAGTGGTCAAGCCTGCTGATGACGATATTGAATTATTCTAATTGATAGTATTTTTTAAAAAATATGTGAATTAGTTACCAAAAAGTTGACAACATTCAGCTTTGCTTAGGTTTTGTTAACCATTTCAGATTTAATTTGGCTTATGTCTTTTTACGTACCAAATTCTTTGGTGGTTTCCTAATGCGCCAATTTCCTCTTGCATTAATAGCCATTTTTTCTACTCCCTTAACGCTTGGGGTGGCTTTTTTTGCTGCTCAATTTTTAGGCTCAACATTGGGTATTTTTTTTGCTTGTGTTTTTTGGCTAATAATTGGTGCTGCCATTTTTTTGAATATAAAAAAAACTAATAATTTACTAGAGCAATCAAAGCTAGAAGTCGCAAATTCATCAAGTCTTTTGCAAAATGAAGTAAGCTATAAACAGGCACTAAAATCCTTGCTTACTCCGGCTTTAATGGTGGACGAAGATGGGATAATCATTATTGTTAGTGATGGTTTTTTGGCTTTAGAGGCACAAGCAAAATCGGGCATCTCGCTTAAAGAAATTTTTGGCGATAATTTTTCTTTACATAACAGTGAAGACTTAATCGATCAGCGAATTATTATAAATTCTCGCCCATATGATTGTAAAATTTCACAAATTAATTCTAATAATTATATCATTGGACTGCATCGAGCTGGTTTAATTATAGGACGCAATCAACTTGCCCGTTTCACTTCTTCTTTTGCTGAGGGTGATACCAGTTTTAGATTTAGTGATAAAGAAGCAAGAATTTTTCCAGCCCTTGATGAGTTAAATTTTAGCATGGAGTTGCTTGATCGATCAATGCTAGCAATTGATGATATTGTATCGGGCCAAATAGATAGTGATGGTTTAGAAAAAAACCAAAAGCCTTTACTTAATGCAGGAATGAATAATCAGGTAAATGCAGTTTTTAGTGCAATGGATAAACATGCAAAACAGCATGAAATTGAAGAGAATAATATCTCAAACCTAAAATCAAAGTTAGATGAAATTGCTTGTTTAGTAGATAGGCATAAAGAAGTTTTAACAAATATTTCAACCAGTTCTTTAACTGCGAAACAAGATATTTCTATAATAAAAAATAGTGTAACTCTTTCTAGAGATGGAGTGCAAAAAATTGAAGATATTGGAAAACAAGCAAGCGATCTAGCTCAGCAAGCCGGTGATACAGCACAAAAAACCTGCCTCTCAATAATGAATGTGAATAAACTCAACGAAAAAATAGATAATATGGTTGCCTTGATCGAAGATGTATCTTTTCGCACAAATTTACTAGCATTAAATGCTGCCATCGAGGCAGCAAGAGCAGGCGAAAGCGGTGCTGGGTTTGCAGTTGTTGCACAAGAGGTTCGCACTTTAGCAGGCTCTACCTCAAAATCAGCTAAAGAAATTCGCGCTTTAGCAACAAAAGGGCGCAATGAAAGCGAGCTTTCAGCTAATCAAACAAAAGAGTTAGAAATAAAAATATCAAATCTTGATAAATATTTACAAAATATAAGTAATGAAACAGGTATAATTACTAGTGCTTTGGTATCAGGTGACAATAATCTGACTAGTCTGGGAGATGAGTTAGATAAAATAGTTCAAGAAACAGCTAAATAACTCAAAACTAGAAATTATGTCACCCTTTTACCAAATAAAATTTTAATGTTGATGGAGCTAGTTAAAGACAATGGAAAATAATGATATTGCTTTAAGTGACAAAGAATTTTCAAATGTAAAAAGTCGCCTGTTAGAAGTTGCAGGGATCTCTCTTAGCAATGCTAAACGAACATTGGTAATTTCTCGTCTTTCCAAAGTAATGCGAAAGCTCTCAATTAATAGTTTCTCAAACTATCTTGAATTTTTAGATAGCCCAAGAGCAACTAAAACAGACAAACAAGATTTTGTTAATGCGCTCACAACAAACCTAACTAGATTTTATCGTGAAGATCATCATTTTGATCATTTAATCTCTCATATTGGGAAAATAATTGCACAAAAACCTCGCACAAATGCGGCAGGCAAGCCACGCTTGCGTATTTGGTCGGCTGGTTGCTCAACGGGGCAAGAGCCATATACAATTGCCATGTGTTTGATTAATAAATACCCAGAGCTAAAACGTTGGGATTTCAAAATTCTTGCATCAGATATTGATACTGATGTGGTCAATAAAGCGGCAATGGGCATCTATCCTGAAAGTGAGTTGGCTGGGTTAAGCCCTGAGCGAGCAAGGATTTTCGAGCGTAAAGGGGACGGCACAATCCATATTCCAAAGGAAATGCGCCAAACAATTACTTTTAAGCCGCTAAATCTGTTCGATCCATGGCCGATTAAAGGGCCATTTGATGCAATTTTTTGTCGTAATGTTGCAATATACTTTGACAAACCAGTGCAAGATAAACTCTTCGCCCAACTTGGCGAAGTTTTAGCACCAGATGGCTATATGTATATTGGTCATTCAGAAAATGTTGGACGAAATAGCACCCAATTTTCACTGGTTGGAAAAACCATATATAGCTCTCTTAAATCAGTAGAAAAAAGTCAAGTAGCATGAGTATTAAAGTTCTTGTGGTTGATGATTCAGCCCTTATCCGCTCAATATTATCAAAAGTTTTGAATAATGATGCCGGTATAAAAGTTGTAGGCACGGCAAAAGATCCAATTGATGCACGTCAAAAAATTAAAGATTTAAAACCTGATGTTTTAACGCTTGATATCGAAATGCCAAATATGAATGGTTTGGATTTTTTGGATAAATTAATGCGCCTTAAGCCAATGCCTGTGGTGATGGTTTCAACCCTTACTCAAAAAGGTGCAGAAGAAACCTTGCTCGCTCTTGAGCTTGGTGCTGTAGATTTTGTTGCAAAACCAAATGCTAATATTTCAAGCGGGCTTGATGAATTTGGTGCTGATGTATGTAAAAAAGTCCATGCAGCGGCAAAAAGCTCGGCTAGATCTCGTGGAATGCGAGCACCAACACCAAAAGTTACAATTCATACAGCAAAAGGTCCATCTGGCTCGCTTATTGCTATTGGCGCATCAACTGGAGGAGTTGAAGCAATACGAGAGGTGCTGGTTTCTATGCCAGTTGATTGCCCGCCAATTGTAATCACTCAACATATGCCAAAAGGTTTTACAGAGCGGTTTGCAAACAGACTTAATGATTTATGCGCCATCAAGGTTCAAGAGGCAGGCGATAGAATGCTCATTGAAAAAGGTACTGCCTATATTGCAAAGGGCGGCCAGCATTTAACAATTGAAAAAAGCTCAGGGCAGTTAAAATGTAGAATTGAAGAGGGAGAAGATGTTTCTGGCCATAAGCCAAGTGTTGATGTTTTATTTGGCTCTGTCGCTAAAGTTGTAGGAAAAATGGCAATAGGGGTAATTTTAACAGGCATGGGAAAAGATGGTGCAATTGGCTTAAAACAAATGCGTGAAACTGGTTCGCACACTATTGGTCAATCAGAAACTTCTGCCCTTGTTTATGGCATGCCAAAAGTTGCTTTTGAAACTGGGGCAGTTGTTGAGCAAGCTCCAATTGAAGCGGTTGCGGGACGAATATCATCAGCTTTAGCAAAATTATAATTTTTGTTTCATAGAATTGAAAAAAAATTAACGGTTTTACGCTAAGTATAAGTTCATAATTATATTTGCTGACCAAAAAGCGGCATAAATATCTAAAATTAATGTAGTAAAAAGAGTAAGAGTAAGAAGTAAAATGCCAAAAGCCAGTGCAATTAATGTTTTAATAGTCGATGACCAGCAATCTATGCGAGGCATTTGTAAATATATCTTAGGTCAGCTTGGCTTTAAGACTATCACAGAGGCCAAAAGTGGACGTGATGCGCTTGGAAAAATTGAAAAAGATAATTTTGATTTAATCATATCAGATTGGAATATGCCTGATATTGATGGTTTAACTTTATTAAAAGTTTTGCGTAAACACCCAAAAACTCAAAAAATGCCTTTCATTATGGCAACAGGTCGCTCGGATAAAGAGCAAGTTAAAGAAGCTATCACTGCTGGGGTGAATAATTATATTATTAAGCCGTTTGATGCAGGAACTATGAAAAAGCGAATTGAAGCAGTTATTGGTGCATTGGCTTAATTCTCTGATTAACATTATTAAATATCAAATTTAGGGCGATTTTCGCCCTTTTTTTATGTTTGAAGCAAGTTCAATATTGACCCAGAACTCAGCTTATGAGCAGATGTTTGTTAAATTGGCTTTTGCCAAATGAATATAGTTGGTTAAGGGTTAGCAATTGGCATTTGATGCAATTATTGATGTAAAAAACATCTCGAAATATTTTGGCGGCCTAGCTGCGGTGAAAAACTGTTCGTTAAAAGTAGAAAAAGGCTCAATAACGGGGCTTATTGGCCCCAATGGTGCTGGTAAAACAACTTTGTTTAATATCGTTGCTGGCACACTTGCCCCCACAAGTGGAAATATAATTTTTGATGGTAAAGACGTAACTGGTCTTGCCCCGCATGAGTTATTCAAACTTGGCATGTTGCGAACATTTCAACTTGCACATGAATTTTCAAATATGAGTGCGCTTGAAAATTTAATGATGGTGCCAGATGACCAGCTAGGTGAGAGCCTATTAAACACTTGGCTCAAACCATCTTTGGTAAAGCAACATGATTTAAAAGTACGCCAAAAAGCCAATGATGTGATTGATTTTTTGAAATTAGGCCATGTTAAAAATGAACTTGCAGGCAATCTTTCAGGCGGTCAAAAAAAACTGCTTGAGCTTGGCCGAACCATGATGGTTGATGCAAAAATTGTTTTGCTTGATGAAGTTGCAGCTGGGGTTAATCGTACTTTGTTAAATGATTTAGCCTCTAATATTGAACGCATGAACACTGAATTGGGATATAGTTTTTTTATCATCGAGCATGACATGGACTTAATTGCTCGGCTTTGTGAAACAGTGATTGTTATGGCAGCTGGGGAAGTTATTGCCCAAGGGCCAATGGATAAAATAAGACAAAACCCGCAAATCATTGAAGCCTATTTTGGCTCAAGTCCCAATTCTAAAGTAGATAATAGGGTAGCTTAAATGACACTCTTAGATGTAAAAAACATTGTTGCAGGTTATGGAAATGCCCCAATCCTTAAGGGCTTAGATATTTCAATTAAAAAAACCGATATTGGAGTAATTGTTGGCCCAAATGGCGCAGGTAAATCTACAGCATTAAAAGCAGTCTTTGGCTTATTAAAAGTTAGTTCAGGTGAAATAATTTTTAATGGGCAAGAAATTTCAAACGCTCTGCCAGATAAATTAGTGCCGATGGGTCTTTCTTTTGTTCCACAAGAAAAAAATGTGTTCACTTCATTAAGTGTGCATGAAAATCTTGAAATGGGTGCATTCATTAGGAAGGATAATTTTTCAAAAACTCTAGACGGAGTTTATGAAATGTTTCCACCATTAAAAGAAAAGCGAAATCAACAAGCAGGTGAGCTTTCGGGTGGGCAACGCCAAATGGTTGCAATGGGTCGAGCGTTAATGAGTAAACCGTCCTTGTTGATGTTAGATGAGCCATCGGCTGGACTTTCTCCTCGTTATGTTATTGAGATTTTTGAGCAAATAAAAAAAGTAAATGCATCTGGGGTTGGCATTTTAATGGTT
>JAMONZ010000021.1 GCA_027066315.1 Hyphomicrobiales bacterium | reverse complement strand
TTTTTTCACAAAGCGCATAAAATCTGTATATTACTAAATATAAAACCCCACGCCTCTCCTCGTGGGGTTTTTTTGTGTCTTGATGCTTACTCAAGACAACATAAAATGAATAAGTGATGGCAGGGAGATATAAGAAACATGGTCAGAAGTTAAGTGTTGAGTGCTTGGGCGCAAGATGCCAGAAGTTAGCTGCTTTGCTCTACAAACCAGAGCCATTAAAATAGGGTATTGTTTTTTAGTTCTACAAGCTGTTAGCGTTCAGGATTAGATGGATTTAGCTCAAGGTGAAAAAAGAAAAAGGCATCGTTACAAACTTTAAATAATTAAGCACTGATGGCCGTTTGGTTGATTTTCTTTTTCTCTAATCGATAAAGCCCTCGATACCCTTCTTCCCTCTCAAAGTCATCGCTAATACCAAGCAAAGTTTCTGCTCCGCCAAGCACCATAAACCCCTCTTGGTTCATTATATTTTTAATAGAAGCTACGACTTTAGATTTCGTTTCAACGTCAAAATAAATCAATACATTTCTACAAAATACTAAATCCATTTTCCCAAGGCTAAAAAGTGAATCAAGGAGATTTAATTTTTTAAAGCTCACCATTTTTTTAATTTCATCAGAAATTATCCAGTTAGTTCCATCTTGAGTAAAATGCTCCATTAATAATTTAACAGGCAGGCCACGCTGGACTTCAAACTGGGTGTATTTTCCTTTTTCTGCTCTATCTAAAGCCGAGTGAGAAATGTCTGTGCCAATAATTTCCACCTTAAGGCCAGCCCAAAGCCGCTTATTGTTCAATAAAATCATTGCCAAAGAATATGGCTCTTGCCCAGTTGAAGCAGCTGCACACCAAATTCTGATTGGTGTATAATTCTTTCGTGCGGTTTTGACTAATTCTGGCAATATTGCTTTTTCAAAATTATCAAAAGGTGTATTATCACGAAAGAAAAAACTCTCATTCGTTGTCATGGCATCTACAACCGCATCTTGCACCAATTTTGGTGCAGTTAAAAGCGTGCGCTCTAAACCTGAAATATCTGCATATTCAAACTGCTCAGCTATTGATGAAAGACGACTTTCAATTAAATATTCTTTTGTATTTCCAAGTACAATTCCAGATTTTTTATGCACAAAATCAATAATTGTTTTATATTTATTATCACTCATATTCTAAGCCCCTTTGCCAATCATTCTTGCTAGTCTTTCGCCCATTTCATCAATGCCGATTAAAGCGACGCATGCTCCTGCCGCTGCGGTTGCCCCCGGCATTCCCCACACCACGCTTGAGGCTTCATCTTGCGCAAAAACTGTTCCGCCAGTATGGGCGATTGCTACCGCACCATTTGCTCCATCGCTTCCCATTCCCGTTAGCACACTTACTAAAGCAGAATTACCATAATGCTCGGCTACACTTTCAAGCATTGGGTCAACCGCTGGGCGGCAGTGGTTAATTGGCGGTTTTTGGTCGAGTTTTATTAGTTTTTGATTATCAACATCAACTATTCTCATGTGATAATCACCAGGAGCAAGATAAAGCCTACCAGCAACTACTGGCTCATTATCTTTTGCCTCCCCACCCTTTAGGCCTGCAATTTTAGACAGTTTTTCACCTAATAATGTAGTAAAAGTTGGCGGCATATGTTGAGTTACTAAAACGGGAATATTATCTAGCTTCCCCTTAAGCTCCATAAAAACCTTTGTTAATGCCGCAGGCCCTCCAGTTGAAGATCCAATGGCTAAGATTTTTGGCATGATTATAGATTTTCTTCGAAAAGAAAAAACTGCATTTGCCTGAGGCATTGGGGCCCAAGATGCACCTTGTGAACTTTGTTTATTATTAGTGGCGATTGGCCTTGGAACTAAGCCCGTTACTTTTCGTATTAGTTCTTTTTGAAACTCTAGGCGTGCATCATTTCCATCACGATTAAATGATGGTTTTGCAATATAATCGGACGCACCCAAACTCATTGCTTTTAAAGTGACTTCAGCATTTTTCTTTGAAAGAGTTGATGCAAGTAATACTTTTACCTTTGGGCATTTTTGCAATATAATTGGCAAAGCCGTTATGCCGTCCATTACTGGCATTTCTATATCCAAAATAATAATATCTGGTTGTAAATCACCAACTTTATTTATTGCAATTTGACCATTATCGGCACTATCAACAACTTCAACATTTGGCACAGCCTGAAGCCATTTTCGCACCATGCCTCGCACCACAGCTGAATCTTCAACCAGCATTACTTTAATCTTGTCATCACTTTGTTTTTGTAAATTTGCTAAGCCCATATTTTTCTCACTATTTTTGTCTATGGTGAGTTTGGGCTAATTTCCTAAGCGTGTGATTGATTGTTTCATAAGTAAGAATGCTAGGGTGTGGTTTTAGTATCTTCTTTTTAGGAGAGGTATTTTGCTAGAAGAAAGAATAACAAGCAACATTGAACAAAATTTCAACAATGCAGGGTTAAAAATATTTACTTGCTGCTTAAGACCTTTCGCTTTGCTCAAGGTGACAAGTGGTAGGAGCTTAAGGTGATAAGCAAAAGCCACTCTAGGTGGCACTACAGATAACAAGTGCTGGGCACTTAAGATGACAAAGTGAATATTGTCATATTGAGCAAAGCGAAATACCTTAATTTATTGCTTAAGATTATTTTCTTACATTCAGTATTTAAAAAAACCTAATCCACCCAAAGCCGTTCGAACTTTGTTTCTAAAATATCACGATCAAATGGTTTCATTATATATTCGTCTGCGCCTGCTCTTAAAGCCATTGCAATAAAACCAACGTCATTTTCTGTGGTACAAAAAACAACCTTTGGTTTTGTTCCGCCATCATATGCTCGCAAATCTTTTAAAAATTCTATGCCAGATTTAATTGGCATATTCCAATCTAGTAAAATCGAATCTGGCATTTCTTGCATACATTTATCATACGCCTCTTGGCCATCTTCTGCTTCTTGAACAATATAATCCATATCTTCCAAAATTCTGCGTGCTACTTTTCGCACGACACTAGAATCATCTACTACTAAACATGATTTCATTGTTTTCTCCACTTCTACAAAATTAGCCATTAAGCGGCATCTTGACTTAATAAGTCTTCTATTAAAACATCAATATCTAAAATAACTAATAACTCATTCTCTAAACGATAAGTGCCAATACTTGCTTTTGCCCAATCTGAGTTCAAATTCACAGGGTTAGGCTCAAGTAATTCTTCGTTTAATGTTACAACTTCGCCAATAATATCGGTTAAAAATACATATGATTCTGTTCCATGAATAACACTAACTGCTGGCCTTTGAGAGTTTGTTTCATTCACTGCGCTAACATCAAATACTTTGCTTAAATCAATTGCGGTTAATATTTTTCCTCGCAAGTTTAAAACTCCTGCAATTTTTTGATTTGTTAATGGCACAAAGGTAAAATTTTCTGGCATGAACACATCTTGCACACGATCAATTTGCAAACCAAACAACTGACCTCCAAGTCTTATCGTTACATATTGTTGGCCAATATTTTTTTTCTCACCATAATTATCTTCACTCATGCTGCAACCTCCACATCAATAACTCCTTCAGATCGTTTCAAAGCATCAAGTAGTCCTTTACGATCAAACTTAGCGATAAAATCAAACATGCCTAATTGATCGGCACGAGCTTTTGCCGCAGGGCCAACAAATGCCGATAGGGCAATAACTGGCCAATGTGCTGCATTTTTATCTTCGTTTAAATATCTAGTAAGCGTGAAGCCGTCCATATTGGGCATTTCAATATCGGTAACAACAATATCAAATTTTTCACCCCCCTTAACTAAATCATAGGCCTCTATTCCATCTTCAACCGCCGTTACATCATAGCCTGCACCAATTAAAACAGGCACAATCATATTACGGAAAAACTGGCTGTCTTCTGCATATAGTAATTTTCTTGTACCTGAGCCAATTTGTTCTTTACGCTCGAACCAATCTGAGAATGCTTTGGGTAAATAATACCCTACATCTAAGACTTCAGTTGCCTGCCCGCTAATGATTGCACTGCCTAAAAACCCCTCCCTACCTGAATCTACCTGTAGTTCAAGTCTATCTTCAACAATGTCAATAATCCTATCAACAACCAGCCCCATAACCCGCTCATTCTCAGAAAATACTAACAGTGAAATAGAGCCTTCTTGTTTATCTTTAGTTTTTTCACTCACATAAACCAAAGGCATTAAGCGGCCCCGATATTGCACCATATTTCTATCCCCCGAACACTCAACTCTTTCCACATCAAACTCCTCTAGTCGGGTAACTAGTGAAAGCGGCACGGCTTTGGGATCTTTTGTTCCTGCTTCAAAAATAAGCAATGATATTTTATCGTCTTCTTTTTTAGTGCTTGTTTCTTTGCTTTGCTCATGGGCATCACTATCAAGGCTTGAGCCTACTGCCTGAGCAATTCCATTTGGATCTACAATCATAATAACAGAGCCATCACCCATTATCGTTGTTCCTGAAAACATAGAAACCTCTTTTAGCATGTTTGACATCGGCTTAACTACAATCTCCTCTGTGTGAAAAACTTCATCAACAATTATACCAAAGGATCGAGTTCCAACTTGCGTTACTACCACAAAGGTTGAGTTGGATATTTGTAGATTATTTTTATCTGCCACAGGTTTTTTCTTGTCCATATCAAGCAGGCTTGTGAGCCTTACAATTGGAAGAAGTGAATTACGCAGACGTAAAACCTCTGCATCTTTGATTTTTTCAATCCGACTTTCAGAACCTAAATTAACACGCACCAATTCACTTACTGCAAGTTGTGGAATAGCAAATCTCTCCCCTGCTGTTTCAATGATTAAGGCTGGAATAATTGCTAAAGTAAGTGGGATTTTTATAGTAACAGTTGTGCCTGATCCCTCTACACTTTTTAAATCAATCACCCCTCCAATAAGTTCAATATTTGTTCGCACAACGTCCATGCCAACACCACGACCGGAAACAGAGGTTACTTTTTCTGCGGTTGAAAAACCGGGATGGAAAATATATTTATGAACTTGATTGTCGCTCATAGATTCAAGCTCATTTTCTGAAGCTAATCCAAGATCAAGAATTTTCTCTTTTAATTTTTGTGTTGGCAAACCCTTGCCATCATCTGCAATAGAAATGATAATATGCCCGCCCTCATGATATGCAGAAAGTTTAATTGTTCCCTCTTTGCTCTTGCCTGCTTTTTCACGGACATCAGGCATCTCAATGCCATGATCTGCAGAATTTCTTACCATATGGGTAAGCGGATCACGAATAAGCTCTAGCACTTGGCGGTCTAATTCTGTTTCTGCCCCCACCATATCAAGATCAATTGGCTTGCCAAGGTCAACGCTTAAATCACGCACAATTCTTGGCAATTTACCCCAAGCATTACCAATTGGTTGCATGCGGGTTTTCATCACTCCTTCTTGCAATTCCCCCGTAACATTTGAGAGCCTTTGCAATGGAGTGTTAAACTCACTTTCTTCTTCATTTCCTTCATGACGGCGAGATATTTCTAACAATTGATTTCTGGTTAAAACTAGCTCAGAAACCATAGTCATTAAATTCTCGATTGTATTAACATTTACCCTAATGGTTTGGTTAGCTAATGAACCCTCACCTTTAGGTTTTTTGGCCTTGCTTGATATTTCCTTTTTGCTTTCTTTTGGTAAAGAAAGATCTGGCCCTTCTGCATCTCTAAATGCTGCCTCTAAATCATCGAGCGAAACCTCCCCTGGTTTTAACTCACGCCCTAATGTACCTCCGCCTCCTTCTTTTATTTCCTCTTTCTCAGTTTCTAAAATATCTAACTCTTGCTCTATAGCCTCTTCTTGGACTGGCGCATTCTCCTCTTTAACTGCATCTGCATCAGTGACCACTCCTGCAAGATTAAGCAGCTTATTTATTAGCTCCTCATCACTGCCCTCTGGTTCTTCTTGAGTTTCCTCTAGAGCTGCTAAAATATCTTTTATTCTATCAATTGAGGCCAAAATGGTTGAAACGCCATCATCGCTAACAGGTGCGCCATCTCGGTAGCAACCCATTAATGTTTCACCCGCATGGGCTAACATTTCTAGACGAGGTAGGCCTAAAAACCCACATGTTCCCTTAATCGTATGAACAAGCCTAAAAACATTATCCAAAATTTGAGCATTGTCTGGCTCTCGCTCAAACCTGACTAATTCATTATCAACCACTTCAAGACTTTCATTAGTCTCGGTTAAAAACTCACTTAGTAAATCGTCCATAAATCTTGCCTTTGGTTGATAATTATATCTGCCAAAGATTTGATCGGTTTTGGTTAATGAATTCTTTCGATCTGAGGGACTTGGTATTCGTACTTAGTGTCACTTCACAGTTTTTTAAATGCTAAAAACATCGTAAGAATACTTAAAATTTAGGCTTTTTTTGGTGTTGCTACAAAAGTTAGCTCAGAGCCATCAAGCAATAATTCACAATCCATATTACTCATTCTTGCTAAAAGACCAGTATAAAATGGCTGAATTCCTCTTGCATCAACCCCTTCAACAGGATTGCCTGCTAAAAGCTCTTTCACACCTAAGGGGACAAGTGTTTTTTGTCTTTTTTCAGGATTGCTTGATGCCGACAATTTTAGTATTTCTTGGCCTGCTTCACCTTCAATATCAACAATAACATTACCACCACGCGGAACGCCTGCCAAAACAATTACCAGCATATTCATCAGCAATTTTGCTTTATTTTTTGGCAAAAACACTGGGGCAATTTTCCACTCAATATCTGCTTTTTCAATTGCAAAAAGAATATTTGCTACTCGCTCACACTCACGTGTATCAAATTCTGTTCCAGCGGTAGATGATGCTCCATAAGCAAGGCGTGCATATTCTAATTTTGCAAGTGATTGTTGGGCAGCACTTGCAATCATTTCTTTTGCAAAATCAGCCATTGCTGCTTGACTTGGATCGTCTAAAGTTTCCAGACCATTATTAATTGCCCCAACTGGGTTTATTAAATCATGACAAACTTTTGAACAAAGCATTGCAGCAAGGTCATTAGCCTCAAGTTCAATCAGGGGAGGAATTTCTTGTTTGTCGGCACTTTTATCCAAATCAGACATGCAGTCTTTCCTTATAAAATAATTATAGAATCAAAATTTAATAGAATCATAAAAAACGAAACAAGGGAAATATAAACTCTCTTATTTTTGTAGATTATTTACAGATGCAGTAAAAAACTCCCAATTTTTTTGGGCTTTTATATAAGATGCTCGTTGGGCAAGCATAAAAGCATCACGGTTTGCACTTGAATAAAAAAGAAATAACCTTTTTCCTAAAATTGCAAAAACATGCGGATTTCCATCTGATAAATAACCTCGGGCTAGCCCCATAGCGCCATGACCACCAAATCTTGGGCTGTAAACTTCTGGAGAAATAGCAAAAACATCACGATTTGCCTCGCTGCTAAAAAGCCAAGGCACGCCATACCAAATATACTCATATTCGGGCAGGCCTTGTTCTGGCTCATCCGAAATAAAGTATGAAACGGGATCATAGCCATTTATTGCAACGCCGCTTAATGGATCAATCACTATTGCATTTTGCAATTGTCTTGCTTGTGCAAATGAGTGAGAATTAGTTGTAAATAAAAATACGCTCACCAAAAAAAGACGCAAAAATAATTGCGCTTTAAGCAAATTGGTTAATAATAATTTACTTTTTTGCCCTAACATCGCCACTAATTGCCACTTTAAATTAACAAAACTTCTTCTTATGCCTAAGTTAACTAAAAATAATGAGGCCAAAGTAAAGAAGTGATATTTTTATTTCAAATGGAGCTTAAAATAATGTTTAAACGTTTTGGAGCTATTTTTTTTATAATTGCAACTCTAGTTTTTTCCCCAAATATTGTGTTTGCTCAGGGCGGTACACTTTCAGAAACCTATTCAAGTGATGATCTAGTTAATACAGGAAATCAGTTTTTTGGTGAGGTAACTCAAGGCTTGGCCTCTATTGTTGAGCGGACAATATCTCAATTTGGTTTGCCAAATGCTTATATCTTAGGCCAAGAAGCCTCAGGAGCTTTATTTGCTGGCGCACGCTATGGTGATGGAACAATGTATACAAGAAACGAAGGGCAGAAGTCTGTTTTTTGGCAAGGACCATCAATTGGTTTTGATATTGGGGGTGATGGATCAAAAGTTATGATGCTGGTTTACAACCTTCCTAATGTTGATTCTATTTATGGTCGCTACCCCGGAGTTGATGGATCGGCTTATGTTGTTGGTGGTCTTGGAATGACAGCTTTGGGTTATAATAATATTTATATTGTGCCTATTCGCTCAGGTGTTGGCGCAAGGCTTGGAGTGAATGTTGGATATTTGAAATTTACTCGAGCACCAACTTGGAATCCTTTTTGATCTAAAATTCTTATTTATTATGATTTGCGTTTATTGCCCTAATAGCGATAAAGTGATGGTCTAAGATTTCAATGAATAGCGCAAGAGATATAAGTTGGGCATAGAAAATATAATATATTTGGCCTTGGGTTTCTTAATTGCCTCTCTTTTGGCATTAGTGATCATGTCTAGAGTATGGAAGCGTGCGGTACGCATTACCAAGAAACGCTTAGAATCTGATAAACCAGTTACAACAGCCGAGATTTTGGCAAATAAAGATCAGTTGCGAGCAGAGTTTGCACTTTCAACTAGACAGCTTGAAAAAAATATTGAAAATCTGCGTGAAATAATATCAAAACAGCTCGCACAAATAAGCAACCTTAAAAATGAAAATGCCATTCTTGTCACCAAGCAAGCAAAACAAGTTGAAGTCAACAGAGAGGTTTCACAAGAAATACTGCTAATTAAAGAAAAAAACACCTCGCTTCAAAAACAAAATGCAGATATATCCCAACGATTGCGTATGCGAGAAAGAGAATTAAATGAGGTCAAAGCCAAGTCTGCAGACCTTGCTAAAACACTTATTCAAACCAAAAAAGCTAATGCTCTAAACCCTGCTCCATTTGTTGAAAAAACTATAACTGGCAAACACCATAAAAAAGCTAGTATCGCACAAACGCAAATTTCAAATGCAAGCGATCACCTTAATAATTTAGCCAAAAAATCCTCAATAATTAAAAATGTTAATAAAGAGCATAACTCACTTGCAAAAGATATTAAAATAAATGACCAAATGGACGTACTAAAAGTTATTATTTCTGATTTAGAGAATGTGATTGTAAAAAAAGATAGATATAGCAGCAAAAAAATTATGCGTAATCAAATGCAAGAAATTGCTTCAATTACATCATCAATAATGAACCTGCCAAAAACTGATAATGCGCAAGGTGATGTAAAAAATCAAAGTGGCGTAGGTAACAATGACAATGAAATAAGCCTTTTTGATAAGGTTCAAAAATTCATTGGCAAAAATGCAAATGATTCAACACCAAACCAATAGGGATTTTGCTTTTATCTCTCGCTTACAAAATCAATATCTTTAATAACTGCCCCTGTTGCACCATCTAATAACCGCAATGTAGTTTTTTTATCTACTTCAAAGGTAATAGCAATCATACCCTCGCTAGGAATAGTTGACAAAATTTGCGCCCCATTTGGTACAACCAAAACACCAGCAGTATACTTATTTACTAAGTCTTGAGTATTATCTTTTTGAGTATTATCAGAAGAGCGCATAACCACTGCAAAAATTACTGCTGCAATTCCTATGAAGAGCAAACTCATCGAGAAAATAAATCTTTTCTTTGCTCGCTCTAATAATGCTAGCGTATCTGGTGATAAATCATCTATATCATTGTTAGAGTTATTATTAGTGGTTTTATTTTTTGGAGATGGCATTGGAAGAAAATCCTAAAGAAAATATTGCAAAAACGTTTTTGGTTGAACAAGATGCAGCCCCCTCTCGTCTTGATGCCTTTTTGGGGAAAGCTCAAAACGATATAAGCCGCACAAGAGTTAAGCAGCTTATTCTTGAAGGTGCTGTCACACTCAACGGGGTTAAGATAATAGAGCCAAGGCATAAGGTCAAACCCGAAGATGAAATTATTTTATCTGCCCCTCCCCCAATTGACCCAAGGCCAAAGGCACAAAACATAAAACTTGATATTGTTTATGAAGATGAAGATTTAATAGTAATTAATAAGCCTGTTGGAATGGTTGTTCACCCAGCCCCTGGGTCACCTGATGGCACGTTAGTAAACGCATTGCTTCATCATTGTGGTGAAAGTTTCTCTGGTATTGGCGGGGTAAAACGCCCCGGAATTGTGCATAGGCTAGATAAAGATACATCTGGCATTATGGTAGTTGCAAAAAATGAGAAATCATTAAATCACCTAGCAAAACAATTTGCTGACCATGGAAAAAAAGGGCCTTTAAAAAGAAGCTATATTGCTTTTGTTTGGGGGCGGTTTCAAACTGGTGCAGGCAGAATTGAGGCTCATCTTGGGCGTGATAAGTTCAACCGATTAAAACAATCTGTAAGAAAAGACGGACGGCACGCAATAACTCATTATCAGACTACAAGTAGATATGGAGGTGAGGGCTGGGAAATAACTAAAATGCAATGCCATCTTGAAACTGGACGAACTCACCAAATCAGGGTTCATATGGCTCATATTAAGCACCCGCTTATAAGTGATAAATTATATGCTAGTGGTTTTGCGACAAAAGTAAAAATTTTACCTCAAAAACTTCAAGATGCATTTTTTGCACTTAACCGCCAAGCCTTGCACGCTGAAGTTTTAGGCTTTAAGCACCCAAGAACAAAAGAAACTATGTTTTTTAGTGCTAAATTGCCAAGCGATATGGCACAATTAGAAGAAACCCTAAAGCCATATGACCTTGCTTTTAATACTAAAAGACACAAAAAAAACTAGCTTATATTCCTCTTAAGGGTGTAATTTGTTTTTTTTGCACTATATGTCATAAATGAATAAATTTAATATTTTTGCATTTTCTTGCCATAATTTACTTTTATTGTAATTAACTAGATAGTTCAGGGGGATAGATGGCACATTCAAATTTGCCAACATTGAGTTCTAATGACGGTTTAAATCGCTATTTGCAGGAAATTCGCAAATATCCGATGCTAAAGCCTGAGGAAGAATTTATGCTCGCCAAGAATTATAAAGAGCATCAAGATCCTCAATCAGCCCAAAAACTTATTACCTCACACCTTCGACTTGTTGCAAAAATTGCTATGGGTTATCGAGGTTATGGCTTGCCAATTTCTGAAGTAATATCTGAAGGCAATGTTGGCCTTATGCATGCAGTAAAAAGATTTGAGCCAGACAAAGGTTTTAAACTTGCTACCTATGCAATGTGGTGGATTAGGGCTTCAATTCAAGAATATGTTTTGCGTTCTTGGTCATTAGTAAAAATCGGCACTACTTCGGCTCAAAAACGCCTGTTTTTTAATTTACGCAAAGTCAAAGGGCAAATTGCTGCGCTTGAAGGTGGGCAGATGCACCCCGAGCATATCAAGCAGATTGCAGATAGGCTCAAAGTAAGCGAAAAAGAAGTTGTTTCAATGGATGCACGCCTATCGGGCGATAGTTCACTTAATGCTCCCATGAATTCTGAAGAAGGGGCGAGCGAGTGGCAAGACTGGCTGGTTGATGATACGCCAAATCAAGAAATTATGCTTGGAAATTCAGAAGAATATAACGAGCGCATGGGACAAGTAAACAGTGCGATGGAAGTTTTAAACGAAAGAGAATTGAAAATTTTCAAGGCTCGTCGATTGCGTGAAAAACCACTTACCCTTGAGCAACTAGCACAGCAGTTTAATGTATCTCGAGAACGCATTCGCCAAATTGAGGTAAGAGCATTTGAAAAAGTGCAAGAGGCTGTGAAAGAAGATGCCTTAACTAAATAGATTTGAAACAAGGCATGAGTAAGGGGAAATTATGAGCTATAAAGTCTATGGTTTTTCTGGCTCTCGTTCAATCCGAGTTAGTTGGGTGCTTGAAGAGCTTGGCGTTGAGTATGAATTTATTGATGTGCGCCCACAAAGCAAAGAAATTTTAGCTTTAAATCCAGCTGGGAAAATTCCTGTGCTAGTTGTTGATAACAACGTTGAACAGGCAATTAGCGATAGCGCAGCCATTTGCCTTTATCTTGCTGATGTACACAAGGAAAAAGGACTATCTGCACCTTGTGGATCATTAGAGAGGGCGCAAATTGATAGTTGGTTGTTCTTTGCACAATCAGAACTTGAGCCGCCTGTTTGGGCATATCGAAAACATAAAAAGAACTCCCCACTAATACCTAAAAAACTACAAGTTGACTTGTCTGAATGGACTAAATTTGAATTTAGTAAAGCTGTAAAAACCCTATTAGCTCGATTAGGCGATAATCATTATGCCATGGGTGATAAATTTAGTATTGTTGATATTTTCCTTACCCAAATTGGACAATGGGCTAGATATGAGCGGTTTGAAATTCCCACTGATTATAAAATCTATCTTGATAGAGTTTGGGCAAGGCCTGCATTGGCACGAGCTAGAAACAAAGAAAAAGGTTAAGAGTTAAGAGCCAAAACTTACCAGAAATTACTTAGATAATTGTTTGATTAGTTTTTTTAAATTGGGTTTTGGAAAAATTACTAAATAGGGGTTTTTATTATCGTCTTTTGGGGTAATCGTAAAATTTTTGCTTATTGAAAAATTTGAAATCCCAATTCTTTTATTCTGCTCAAATGTCAGCCCATCAAGTGGATATTTTAAACCAGTTGATTTTTGAAATTCAATTTTTCCTAATGGGTAAATTGAAATATTTTGACCCTTGCCAATTTCAAATGAAAAACTTCCACATACTCCAAATGCAAAGTCGTCCTCATTTACAAGAATTATATTTTTTTCATTAGCATATCGGCCAATAATATTAATTGCCGCTAATGTATGATCTAGCCGCTTTCCACTCATTCCAAACGCAATAGTTAAAGGCGCATTTGTTGAATAAAGGCATTTTTCAAAATCGGTGGTTTCTTGTTCCTCAATTTGCAAAAGCGTAGTTTTTTTAGCCCATTCTTGCTTGTTTAAAAGTGAATCTATGTCGCCAATAATTGCTTTTGGAACAATGTCTAATTTAGCACAATAATTTGCACCCCCATCGGCGGCAATTATCTCTACTCCGCTTTCATGCAACTGGCGCAAATGCTCTTCATCTACCCAGCCACCACCAACCAAAACCAAAATATTATCAATTTTAATCATTAAATTCTTTTCTTGCACAATACAGTTTTATAGTCTTAAACTCGCTCATCTCGCTGGGGTGCAATTTTTATTGCTGAGAAAAACCCATTGAACCTGAACCAGATTATGCTGGCGGAGGAAGTTCGAGAAGTCTAAAGCACTCTTATTGAGAGCTTTAACTTAGCTAATTTTTTTCAAAAGATAATCATAAAATTATAAAGAAACTAGAATGATTATCAGATATTTTTTAACAGTATTATTATTATTTTCTTTGTCCATTAGCTCTAATGCACAAGAAAAGCCAATTCTTTACATTTATACTTATGACAGTTTTTCTTCCGAATGGGGGGCTGGGCCAAAATTAAAAAAACGGTTTGAAAAAAAATGTAACTGCACGCTTAAATGGGTAAGTACTGCTAGTTCAATCTCTGCTTTGCGCAAAATTCAACTTGAGGGTGACAAAAGCAAGGCCGACATTTTACTTGGTCTTGATAGTTCTATAATTTCAAAGGGCGAACTTTCTGGCCTATTTGAAAATCATGAAATTGATACTAAGTCGCTAAAAGTTCCAAATGATTGGCGATCAGATATTTTTCTTCCATTTGACTTTGGGTATTTTGCTTTTGTTTATAATAAAGAGAAACTCAAAAACCCTCCTTCCTCTTTTCTTGAGCTTGCTCAAATGGATAAAGATTTTAAAATAATCATTCAAGATCCCCGCTCCTCTACTGTTGGGTTTGGTTTAATGCTTTGGTTAAAGGCTGCTTATGATGAAGATAGCAATCAAGTTTGGGCAGATATTTCACCCCATATTTTAACTATCACTCGCTCGTGGGGCGAGGCGTATAATTTGTTTTTAAAAGACGAAGCGGATATGGTTTTAAGTTATTCAACCTCGCCTGCTTATCATTTGATTGCTGAAGATGACGATAAATTTCAAGCTGCAAATTTTAACGAGGGACATTATTTACAAGTTGAAGTTGCTGGAATATTAAAAAATTCAGTCAATAAAAAATTAGCTCGCAAGTTTTTAGACTTTCTAATTTCAGATGAAGCGCAGGCAATTATTACCACTTCAAATTGGATGTATCCGGTTAAGAATATAGATCTGCCTAAGGGTTTTGAAAATCTTATCTCTCCAAAAAATACACTGCTGATTAATGCAAATTTGATTGAAAATAATTCTCAAAAATGGATTGATGAAATGTTTGAAGCAATAAAATAAATGGAATTTAATAGCCGTAAAATATTTGGTATATTCATTGCTTTAAGCACTGGTTTGTTGGTGGTAACAATTTTCTTTGTGCTGCTTATTCAAGCTCCGCCAAGTAATTTTGTTGTAAACAATGATATTCTCACTTTGGTAGGCAAAAGTGCATTTCAGGCATTTTTAAGTGTGATATTTTCTTTATTTTTTGGCATCATAATTTCGTGGTCTTTTAACCGATTAAACTTTTTTGGCCGCTCTCTTTTGGTCGGCCTATTTGCCGCAGCAATTGTTACACCTGCTCTTGTTATTGGCCTTGGCCTGATAAATGTTTGGGGTCGTTCGGGGTTTATAAATTATATGCTTGAGTATTTTGGACTTAGGCCAATCGGTTCAATTTTTGGACTGCATGGAATAATTTTAGCTCACACAATTTTAAGTGGTGCATTTGTTGCAACCATATTATTAGCTAGATTAAATGCCATTCCAAGCCGAGCATTAAAAATTGGGCAAAGCCTTGATTTAAACGCATGGAAAAGATTTTTAGTGCTTGATTGGCCAGCTATCTCTGGGGCTTTGCCAGCACTTGGCTCAATAATATTTTTACTATCATTCACTTCTTTTCCAATAGTTTTATTACTAGGTGCAGGTCCTGCAAACCAAACACTTGAGGTTGCGATTTTTTCAGCAGTGAGGTTAGATTTTGATTTAAATAGCGCAGTTCAACTGGCCTTAATTCAGCTTATCATTTGTTTTACAATAATTTTACCTAGTATTTTCTATCTGCCAAATACCATAGTTGCAGGTATGACACATAGGCAAAAATGGCATGATTCAAAATCTATAATTATAGTTCAAGCTATAATATTATCCGTTGGCTCACTTATATTTTTAAGCCCTCTTTTATCCGTTTTATATGATGGATTGGGGCAGAATTTAATTGAGCTGATCCTAAAGACAAGTTTTTGGAATAGTTTTTTTACAAGTTTTATTATTGGGGTTTTAAGCGCATTGCTTTGCTTAACACTGGCGTTAGCACTAAGTTTTGCTCAAGTAGAAATTCAAAATAAATATGGCAAAGCAGCCCTTTATCTTCCTATTTTTGCTTTTATGATTGTGCCAGCAGTTGTGCTTTCTTTGGGGCTGTTTATTCTTATTAGAGATTTGGGTATTTCCTCAACTATTGCTGCACCATTTGTGCTTATTATTGCTAATGCATTGCTAGCTTTGCCTTTTTGTGTTGCCATTCTTTTACCACCAATTCAGGCTGCAAATATTCGATATAGCAAAATAACCAAGTCACTTAGATTATCAGGACTTCGACGTTTTAAATCTATTGAATGGCCGTTATTAGGTCATGAGATTGGCCTTGTGCTAGCCCTTGCATTTTGTTTTTCGCTTGGAGATCTTGGCATTATTTCATTGTTTGGAACTGATGATTTTGCAACCCTACCTTGGCTAATGATGCGAGCAATTGGTGCGTATAGAAATAATGATGCAGGTTCAATTGGTGCGGTAATGTTGGTTTTAGCATTGCTAGTTTTTTGGCTTTTACCAAAAATAACAAAGAGGTTTTCAAATGCTAAAACTTAATAATATTTCATTTTCTTATGATGGGCAGAACGAGCCGTATATTTTTAACCTTGAAGTCAAACCCAAAGAAATTGCTCTAATTAGCGGCGTTAGTGGGGCTGGGAAATCTACTTTGCTTGATTTAATTGCTGGCTTTTTAAAGCCAAAAAGCGGCTCAATAGAATTAAATGGCAGGGACATTTCTGGCATAAATACACAAAAACGTCCTGTTTCCATCCTTTTACAAAGCAATAATCTGTTTGAACATTTAAGCGTGAGAGCAAACCTTGCTCTTGCTTTTTCTGCTAGAATTTCAGCTGCTCAAATAA
>JAMONZ010000020.1 GCA_027066315.1 Hyphomicrobiales bacterium | reverse complement strand
GCATGAGGATTAAGCCCCGCAATTGCTAGTTTTGGCTTTGAAATATTAAATCGGCTTTTAAGATCGTCAGCAACAATTTTGCTAGTTTCAATAATTTTCTCAACGCTAACAAATTTAGGAACATCTGAAAGTGGGATATGAATGCTTAACGGCACAGCTCGGTAATTCTTATGCGCTAACATCATAACTGGACTAGGAGTTTTACCATTATTTATGAAAAGTGAAGCTAAAAATTCGGTATGTCCGGGGTAGTTAAACCCAGCCTCGTAAAGTGCTGCCTTATGTATTGGAGCAGTTATTAAAGCACGGCATTTTTTAGCTTTAATATCACTAACCCCAAGCTCAATTGCTTTAACAACAATGGGAGCGGTTTTTTTCTGTATTTGTGCTGGAATATCCTCGCACTCGCCCTCAATATTTTTAACAGGCAAGGCTTTTAAAAAAATACTAGCCACATTTTTTGGCTCACAAGCAACAATATCAATATCCAAACCAAGTCGTTCTGCTCGGCTTTTTAAGAAACTCAAACTGCCATAGACAATAAAAGCGGGCAGGGGGATTTTTTCTTTATTTGCAAAAAGTTGCAATAATAAATCAGAGCCAATCCCTGCTGGTTCGCCCATAGATATTGCAAGCGGTGTTATTTGTGATCTCATATGCCTAATGAATAATAATGCTTGCACGCTCTTTTAGCTTCGCTAGGTAAGCGTCAGTTTCAGATTTCAGCTTCTCATCACCAGCTTCTTGGCGCAATCCGCTTTTAATAAATGTTAAGTCACGTGCAGAAGTTTTTGAACAAACTGCAAGCATTGAAACACCATTATCAACCACTCTTGGTTTGCTAACCCCACCTACATTAAGTGCAGATAATTCTTTTGCTAAAGCGGGTGGTAGCTGGGTTGCATGGCGACGACCAACATCAATAACCGCCGCATCAGTGTATGAAAGTGAAAGCTCAACCGCAGTTTCACAACTAGTAAAATTCTTGCGGTAATTTTTGGCTTGAGCGGTTCTTCTTGAAGTAGAGACTTTTGATCCCTTAGGAATAATGAATAATATTTCTTTTAAAATAAAATCATACTCCAAATTTGCATCGGCCTGTTGTTCTGCTTTTTGGTTTAGCTCAAGGTCAGAAATTTGTACCCGTGGCATAATCGCAGTTTGTGTAACGCCCTGCCAAGCAATGCCCGATCTAAGCCGGTTTTTAAGAGTTGAAATGTTAACGGCATTAGCTTTTAAAACCTGAGTGAGCTTATCTGCACTAAGTCTAAGATTACGAGCTACATTGAGATATGAAGCACTTACCTGCTGTTCGCTTACTTTAATATTTAAGCGTTTTGCCTCTTGCATTTTTAACGCCTCATCAATCAGTTCCTCACGTGCCATTTTTAGGCGTGCACTGTTTGAGTTTCCACGTCGCTCTAGGCGTAAAAGCCCTGCCCTTTGGGAGATTTGAGTGGAGGTGATTTCTTGGCCGTTTACCGTTACTTTGACCTTAGCCGCTTGTGCGGAACTTAGTGGAGCAAATAAAAACAATATAAAGGCAAAGCCTGCTAAAAGAGGTGAAAATTTCATCTATAATCTCATTTCGTAATTTGATGAGTAGAGTTTTAACATAGAATACGGCAAAAATCAGTCAAGTTTAAAAACTATAATCACTTCCATCTGGACCGCTTAAATTAAAGGTGACTTTATAGGTTTGAGCTGTTGGGTTAAGCGCATCACCAGACCCGGTGTAATGTCCAGCAAGCGAGAAAAATCCATCATCATATCCAATAGTTGCATAATGATCTATCATTGAATTAGTTATAATATCCCAACCAGCTCCCGCCTTTGCATACCAATAATCATCAATCGGTATACGAACAGAGCCACCAATTGAATGCTGGTCAATGATAGAACCTAATAATGGATCTGCCGCAATATAAGAATAATCACTTGATAAGTTCCAACCCTCTTTAGCAATTGATGCAGCAATTGCAGACCTCTCAATAGAGAAATCTTTAGGGTCAACAATCATTTTTGCGCCAAAATCAACTCCCTCAATTGGTGAAGCACGCACGCCCAAAACAATATCAGAGCTAACTTGACCAAGCCCTGTGCTAGTGCCTGCCTGTGCGCTATCACCAACATTAAGTGAGTTTATGCCAGCTAAATGAAAAGACTGGCCTCCAACGAAACTAAGGTGAGAGCCATCAACAAAATTTGCTTGATAACGAATTCCAACATTCGCCCTTAGGCCAGTTTCTTGCCTATCAGTGCCAGAAAAACGATTAAAGGAAAATAACTTACTATCATCAAATACAAAACTTTGGGCATTGTCATTGTTAATGCCAAGATTTGTAACTCTAGAGCCACGATAGACAAATTGCACCATAGGCTCAATCAAATGAGTTGAGCCATTGTCAACTGCCATAAGAGGATAGCTAATATCGATTGCGGCTATTGGGGTAATATTAAATAAACTAGATGCAGTTGGCTTTAAAGCAGAGCCGCCATCATAATGAGCAGCATCACCCCTTATGCCTAGATATGGGGTTAAAACCAAACCAGCATCAGTTTCAAATTGCTTGCTCCAGCCAGCCTCAATCGTGCCTATAACTTTATTGCCAGCATATCCTTCAACATAAGGCACGCCATTTGCAGTAGTTGTACTATCTGAAACTCGGGTTAGGCCAAGCAAATTACCAGAAATGGCAATGCGGCCATTATCATCTTCAAGCTCTATTACTTGCTCGTATCGTGCATTGGGTAGAGCGTCTGCCTGCATGTTTTGCTGTACAGAAGTTACATTGCCCAAAACAACGAAATCCTGCACTCGAACATTGGTGTAAATATCGGCATCTAAATATTGCGTATAAACTTCGTTAATTGGAGTTTTTCTTGCTGACAGATTATAATTGTCAAAAAAAGCAGGGTCGGTGAAAGTGGAATAAGACCAGCCAGCAGTCCAATTTTGTGCTGGGGTAAATTCTGCGCTTGCTTGAATAGCTCCACGCCAATCTTTATCACCAACTGTGCCAGCAAAAACACTTTTGTTGAATTGATAAATTCCTGTCGCTGTAACGCTTATTTCACCCCAATCAGTAAAGCGATGAATAATTGTTGCGTTAAACAATGGCCCTTGATTGGTGGTAATTGTTGGGACGATAATAAAATCTGTATCCTTGCCCATTGCCATGAAATATGGAAATTCTAGCTTAAGGCCAATTTCATCACTATAAAAATAACTCGGCATGCGAATGCCATTGGCACGAGGGTTAGATGGATCAGGTAAGCGAAGCCAAGGAAGCCAAGCCACGCTTACTCCCAAAACTTCAAGAATTGGCTGCTCTAGATCTAGATTTTCATTCTCTTTGTCATAAAGAATGCTTTTTGTGCGCACTCTCCAGCCAATTTTGCGACCCTTATCATCAATGCAAGTGCCACAAGGTGAATAAGTGCCTTTATCTAATAATGTAGTCTTATCTTGCACATGATCTGTTTTGTCTGCAGTTATCATAGCACCATCAGATGTTACCATTATCATTGATTCTAAAATAGCGGACTTGAAACTATCAGTTAACTCAACCTCATCAGCACTGTATTCAGTATTGTCAGGGTCACGAATAACCACATTACCAATCAAAGTCATGTCTTTGGTATTTTGGTTATAAATTAATTTGTCGGCAGTTGCAAAATATCCGCCATAAGAAATATCAACCTGCCCTATTGCAACTATTAATCCGCTAGAATCTTGTGATAAATAATCTGAGGTTAAAGATACTTGCCCATCGCTTGTTTGTGGTAAGCGATCAAAAAACCCTTCAGGAAAAAGAGAGGTGTAAGCAGGAGTTGCGCTCAAAGCCAAGGCAATCGAAATCACGCCAACAATCGCATGACGAGCCTTATTTTTTACAAGCATTTTGTGGCGTAAACGCTTCACGCTACCCCATCCTCTATAAATAACAAAATCGTCACTCCAATAACGATTGCCACAATTGCCGGCCCCCATGCTGCAAATAGTGGGTCTAAAACTCCACTTGAACCAGCTCTGTCTGCCATTTCGTTGATAACGAATACAACAAAACCCAAGAATACACCAGTCAATATTACACTAGTATATGAACCAGTTCGTTTAAATTTGGAAGTAAATGCAAACGCAATTAACAAAACACCAACAAGCAATGCAGGAAGTGCCATAAGTTTAGCTAAACGGGTAGCCGCTGCAGCTTTTGCAACGGGATCATCAATCCCAAGAGCTAGGGCTTTTTGAAGCTCAAAAAATGTAAAGTCCTCACTTGATGCCAATCTCAATTCAAGTTCAGCTCTAGTACTAGATGTTGAAATTGAATAATTTTGAACCTTTAGTTTTGGCTGGCTTGGGGTGTAAAGATTCACATTTTTTAGTTTCCATTCTCCCAAAGAAAGAACTGCCGTTTTAGCCTCAATTAAAGAATATTTGCTTTTGGGAGGCAAGAAAATGCTTAAATTCTTAAGCTCATAAACACTCGATCCTAATTTTTTGCCCTCAATTACATATTCCAAATCGTTTGAATATTGTTTAAGCCATACCTGCCTTTTATCACCAACAGCTTGAGTTGTGACCTGTAATGAGGGCATAATTGAGCGGTTAATCTGCGTCACTTTGCTATCAAGAAAAACGCTGATAAAAAAAGCAATTAGGGCAATACTTATTACTGGAAGTCGTATGATTTTCCAGATAGAAACACCGCTGGCCTTAATAATTATTAACTCTCGATGAGATTGCAAATCAAGCAGCGCAATTATTGCACCAATTAATACCGTTACGGGTAGTGTTTTTATTGACCAGCGCGCTGCATTTGCAACAATCGCTAGAATAGCTATTTCTTGTCCCTGTGTGTCAGACAAAGTCTTAAATCGCCACGTATCAAGTGATTCTGTTAGGCAAATAAGCCCAAATATTACTAATATAACTAGAGTGATGCGTGATAAAATTCTTTTTGTTACTAATCTATCAATATAGTTCATGTTTTTGCCCCTATGAAATTGGGGAGTTTTAAATTGTAAGCAAATAGTTTTGATCCAAAAATTAGCAAGGCAATAATAATTAGAATAATTGAACTAGAATAAAGTCCAGTTGGTAAAATTTTAGATATAATAATACTGATAGAGCGTTCGCCCAAGCCAATTAAAAGTACCGTAATTTCAATTGGAAAAAGGGTTTTCCCTCGTTTTGCATGAGGAAAAAAAGTGAGTGATGCTACAAGTAAGCACAGGGCTAGAATTCTTGGAATTTCACTAAATCTCTCGTTTAATTCGTGTAATATTTTATCAGAAAACTGGCCCTTGTTTAACCCATCTTTAATCAGCGACAAAGAATTTGTTTCATTAACAAAATCGGATGTTTTTGTTTTTCCATCTATTTTGTCTAGACTTAAATCATATCGGTTAAATGAAATCTCACTATATTGCCCATCTTCCTTCTTAAACTGCATTGAGCCATCAATCAGGCTTATATTATATCCCTCATCATCGAATATAATGTTTGCTCTTTTCGAAATATAGGTTCGATGAGTATTTTTATCACGTTTATCATTTGCAAAAAAATCTTCAATTGTTCCATCTGGAAGCCGCCCACCAATGACAATAACTAAATCAGGAACTACCTCAGAAAACTTGTTGGGATTTAAAGCACGACCAACAAGATCTGCCGCAATTTCCTCATTCCATTTTGCATAAACTTTGTTTGACCATGGCTCTAGCCAATTTGTAATAAGTGAAGTGATAATCATTCCGCCAAAAATGAAAACTCCAATTGATTTGTATAGCTCAGAAGTTCTTTGGGTTGAATGTATTGTGTGTAATTCTTTTGATCCCTGCAATGAACGCATAGCCCTAACCAGACCAATTCCCATACAAATATAAATTATTACCATTGCTAATCGTGGAGTAGTAAGGCTTGCTTGTCCTAATAGAGTAAAAATATCTTGCCCCTTGGCGGTGACAACATCAAATAATCTTAAAGCCTGAGTAATCCAAACTAAAGCCGTAGCCACAAAGAATAGTGACAATGATTGAAGGGTGAATTGTGCGGCTAAATATCTGCTTAACTTAGTCATAAAATAGGTGTGCCGCTTTTATCAGTTTAGGTCAATAAAGAACAAAAAATTTTATCATTTTTTAAATCAGGGATTGACGCAATCTTTAAACTAGATATGGGTTTATCTAAAGAAATTTTATTAAACTATTGGATCACTCATGAAAAGCCAACTTATCATTAAAACGTCAAAAATTTTAAAAGACTATTCTAAGCACACAAATAACATTGTTATTTATGCTGATAAGTCACTAAAAATTTCTCCACTAGCAAAAGATTTACTGAAAACTATTGGTTTGGATTTAAAAAAAATTAGCGCAGGTGTACAGTTTTTAGGGCAAGTGGGGCAGCATCTGGATTTTTTATCGCCAGCAAATATAAAAGCAAAGCGAGTATTGATATTGGGCTCAGCTTCTTCAAAAGAAGAAAAAGAGAATATCCCTAATGAATTTCAAGTTATTGGCGGAATTCTTGCCAAACTTCTTGTTTCTTTAAAGCAAGAAAATGTAACTATAATTCTTGAAAATAAAACACCTCAGCAAATCGCTAAAATTGCAGCAGGTCTGCGACTAGCTCATTATAAATTCGACAAATATAAAACGAAAAAATCACCAGCCAAAACACCAAATAAATTAAGTGTTACATTTCATGTAAAAGAAAAATCATCTACCAATAAGGCGATTGCAGATGAAATGGCAATTGTTGAGGGAAGTCTTTTTGCTCGTGACTTAGTTAATGAGCCGCCAAATATTTTAGGTCCAGTACAATTTGCTAAAAAGGCTAGTGATTTGTCAACTTTAGGCGTTGAGGTGGAAATTTTAACCCCAACTGAGCTTAAAAAGTTAAAAATGGGTGCTTTAATGGCTGTAGGGCAGGGATCTGTCCGCCCTGCAAGGTTAGCTATTATGCGCTGGAATGGCGGTAAAAAGAACGATAAACCAATTGCCTTTATTGGAAAAGGAGTTGTGTTTGATACGGGGGGAATTTCAATAAAACCCGCTGGCTCAATGGAGGATATGAAGGGCGACATGGGTGGTGCAGCTGCGGTGATTGGTTTGGTGAAAACCCTTGCACTTAGAAAAGCTAAACTCAATATTGTTGCAGTGATTGGTCTGGTTGAAAATATGCCAGATGGCAATGCTTATCGCCCAGGGGATATTATCACCTCTATGTCTGGCCAAACTATTGAGGTGATAAACACTGATGCCGAAGGGCGTTTGGTTTTAGCCGATGCGCTTCATTATACCAAAGAGCGTTTTAATCCAAAAATTATGATAGATTTGGCAACTCTTACGGGTGCAGTTATGGTTGGTTTGGGTCAAGAATATGCAGGGCTTTTCTCGAACGATGATGCTTTAGCCAAAAAACTTTTTGAAGCTGGTCAAAACTCAGACGAAAAACTATGGCGGCTTCCGCTAAATAAAGCCTATGATAAATTAATAGATTCTCGTTTTGCAGATATGAAAAATACTGGAGGGCGATATGGCGGGGCGATTACAGCTGCACAGTTTTTGCAGCGTTTTGTAGGGGATATACCTTGGGCGCATCTTGATATTGCAGGCACTGGATTTGCGACAAAGCCAAATGAAATTAATAATTCGTGGGCAAGCGGTTTTGGAGTAGCGGTGTTAGATAGGTTCTTGCGTGATAATTATGAGGGCTAATTAATTTAAACTAAAGGGGCGTAAAATGCTTAGAAAATTTATTTTTTTTCTTATATTTGTAACTGCAAGCATATTTTCCAATGTTAGTTATGCAGGAGGGTTGATTTTTGAGCCAACCGATACTTGCGAGCAATTAAATGCAGAAATGGAATATTATAGCCCTGGTGAAATAATTTATTGGGCTAGTGGTTATATTGCAGGAAAAACGAGTATTCCAGTATCTATTCATGAGCTTAGTTGGAATGAATTACAAAGCGAGTTATCTAGGCTTTGCAAAGAATCACCAAAGCTAAGTTATGTGGCCTTGATAGAAAAATATATTGAAATTAATAAAGGTGATTTTGGGACTAAATATCAGGGTAAAAGCATGTTGATGGATTTTCTTGCAGATGCTAAAAATTCTGAGACAGATTTACCAACTTTCTTGCTTTCTTTAAAGCCTAACACAAAAGACATTCGCACAATTTATGCTGAACCATTAGCCTCAAAACTTATTCCTTATTATGATGAATTATTTAATTCAATTTCATCTTTAGAATTAAAACCAGAATATACTGAAATTTATTATGTCTTTGCAACTACTGCAAAACTTAGAAGTGGTGATGCTGTTTTAGATGAATTTCCAGGTGGATATAAAGATGTAGCGCAATATTTATTAGGTGATTATCCATTATCTAGGTTTAAATTTGTGCGCACTGGGGAAACATCTGGTCTTGCGTTTGATGGTTTGATTTTTGTGAATAACCACTGGGTAATAATGCCAAAACCATGGCGTGCTTTAAAATAAAAGCTACGCATTAAAGTGGAGATTATGTGATATAATTGTGGAGTTAGTTTATTTTACGCAGAAAATAGCGAATTCTTACAGGGCTATCAAGTGTTGACCAAATCTCTAAATCTTTAAAGTCATTGGGAGTTTCAGCCTCATAAATATCTCTATCAATCATATATTGATAAGAGATATAAGGGTTTGCAGAACCAAGGTTAATTGGTTTCCCCATACCCAACGAGGGTGTTACCATATTTCCTCGCACAATATCCATGCTATCTGCACATCTTACCTCTGGCTTGGTTGAGGCGGCTTTATTGACAATTACATGAAGTTCTGGATAATTCATGCTTGAATTATCTTGCCAAACAGCCGTAATATCTCCAATAATATCACCACTAGCTTTTACATTACATGTTGCAACTGGCGATTGCCTGTTTGGTGAAATTTGTTGCCCAACTACAATATCTGTTGCTCGTGCGCTATTTGTTTCATTTGAATAGTCAAATTTAAAACTACCACTATTTAAAATTGAAAGAGTAGAGCCATGAAATGGAAATATAATAACATTTCCATCTTTTTCTATTTGCGTTTGTAAGACTTCCCAATTTCCAATTAAAGTTGGGTCAACGCCATTTTCAATAAAACTACTATGGGGTGTTGAGCCATCTAAATTTACATCTTGCCCCATACTTGGAAAGGTAGAAAAAGAGATAATTAGAAACACAGAGAAAATGGAAAAAAATATGTTTTTCAGAAGATATTTTGACCTATTCATGATAGAATCCTCTTTTGTTATTTTTAAAATAATATATTTTGCGTTTATAGTAAAGGTATTCAAAATTTATGATGGAAATATTATTTTATCACCTAGAATTAAGCCCACTTGAAAAAACTTTGCCAATTTTGCTTGAAAAAACCCTCGAGCGAGGTTGGAGAGCCATTGTTGAAGTGGGTGATGAGGAGGCAGCAAAAGAGATAGATGCAAATTTATGGGCTTTTAACTCAGATAGCTTTTTAGCTCATGCAATTGCTGGTGGAGATAATGATAAAGACCAGCCAATTTTAATAACAACAAAATGTGACAATAAGAATTCAAGCAATGTGCGGTTTTTTGTAAAAGGAAAAATTGTATCAATCAATGACGCTGAATCAACTGATTATGAGCGTTTAATTTTTATGTTTGATGGCCATGACCCAATAATCGTTGAGCAAGCACGAGAGGCTTGGAAAAACCTAAAAGAAAAATATGACTTAACTTATTGGCAGCAAAACCCTTCTGGCCAATGGATAAAGAAAGCCTGATTTTCCATGTCTTTAGAGCAAAAAATTGATTCACAAAGACATAGTTTTTATGACGATGTCATGGCTATGTTTTTAGGCACTGGTTTAGTTTCTCTTGGTTTGTTTTTTTATGGGCAGGCCATGCTTACAACTGGTAGTACGGCGGGAATGGCTTTTCTTATTCATTATGTTAGCAATATAGGTTTTGGCCCACTTTTCTTTGCGGTCAATATACCTTTTTATATTTTTGCACTTTGGCGTATGGGCTTGAAATTTACTATCAAATCTTTCATAGCCGTTAGTATGGTTTCACTATTCACTATGTTGTTTCCGCAATGGTTGATGGTAGATAATATCAACCCATTATTTGCCTCCATTGTTGGTGGCGGTTTAATGGGAATGGGCGTGTTATCGCTTTTTCGCCATCGGGCAAGTTTAGGAGGCATCAATATTTTGGCTTTTTACGTACAAGATAATCTTGGTTGGCGTGCTGGTTATTTTCAGCTAGCTGTTGATGTATTAGTGATTGGAGCAGCTTTTTTTATTCTGGATTTTGATAAGGTAATTTTATCTATGGTGGGTGTGCTGGTGCTAAATATGGTTGTAGCGTTAAATCATCGCACAGGCCGCTATATGGGTGTAAGTTAAACTGCTATTCCTCAGTTTCATTTTTTCTGAACGCTTCAATAAATTCATCTACTAATTCATAACAATATAACACTTCGCCAGTCCAGCTATCATAATATGCATTAGCTTCGTGACATTCTTTACCTCGCATACTTGGTATTTTGGGCAAGTTATATTTTTGTAAAATATTAATCACTGCATTCTCAAAAAACTCATTATCTCGCAATAAATTACCTGCACTAACTAAACCAAATCCTCTGTTATATTTTATATCGACTTCAATCTTTGCTCCATCTTCATTCTTAAATGGAGCAAGAACTTTATCCCAGCTTGTTGAGGCTTGTTCGTAATCGCTTGCACATGCTTCTTGCCTATCCTCATCTAAACCAACCTCATCAGCAATTTCACTAAAAATAGCAGGATCTCTTCCAACCATTAGGCAAACAATTTGGAAGGCTCGTTGAATATCAAGATTATGCTCGCCATATAAATCATCGTCAGAATAAAAATCTTGCTCATTATTCTCACTAGATAAAAACCACCCATAAGCACTATCAATCAAGGCATTGTTGGTTTGTTCACTATCTGCTCGCAATAACATTAGGGTTGCAAAATTATCGGCAGCGTTTTCTTCTCGTCCAAGGATAGGAATATCAAGCTCATCAATAAGTAAATGCGCAATTTCATGATAAAGCACAAAGATAGAGTTATTTAGTGCAAATTCTTGCTCTGGAGAAATTGCTTTTTGGTTTTGTGCAAACGCAGAATTTTGAAGCCCAATAAGTAAAACAAAAATTAAAAATATTCGACGCATTAATAACTCCAAAACTCAATAATAAAAAAAGTATACATTAAATATCTAACGGCGAACAGGTGTTTTAAATCTCTCAAGCTGAGCTAACCTGTTTAACAAAAAACTTAACTCTTTTATCGCCAATATCCTCAAAAGTTTTAAGTTTTAAGTGACGGCGAAACTTACCCACTCCCTCTAAATGACCATCAGGATCATTGAATGAATACCCTTGAGAAAACTCAAATGAGATATGTTTTTTACTTGGAAATATTCCACCAAAATCATCACTTAGAGAAAACATAATTCCGCCATAAATGATACGCTCTTTTACATCTGGAAAAGTTGCAAAAACAATCTCACGGCATTTTTGTAAAATCGCATATTTCTCTTTATCATGTTCATTAATATCCCTAAGGAATGTCTGCACATTTTCATCTTTAGGCTTTGTCATAAACTTTCCTAAGTTTGTTTTTGCGCTTCTTGAGCCTTCTCTAATTCATCATTTTTAATAAGCCATATTTCTTCAATTGATGCAATCTCATCTTCGAATTGTGATTTTTCTTTGGTTAAATCAATCGCTGCTTGAGGCTCTTTTTCATAAAGTTCTGGTTTTGCTAATTTTGCATCAACTCTAGCCAAATCAAGTCGCAATAGCGATGTTTTCTGCTCTAATGCTTTTATTTCTTTTCTTAAAGGAGCAAGCTGATTTCTTAAGGCAGCAGCAGCTTTACGCTCGCGTTTTCTGTCGCTAGCAGAACCAACTACTTGTTTTTTTGATTTGCCTTTTGATCGCTGAGCAGAGCCAAGTAACATTGCTTTATAGGCCGAAATATCATCATCATAAGGCTTAACAGTGCCATCTTCTGCAATCCATATCTGATCTACTGTAGCCTCAATTAAATGCCTGTCGTGTGAAATAATCAAAACCGCACCCTCATACTCATTAAGCGCAGCAACCAGCGCATCACGGCTATCAATATCAAGGTGATTTGTTGGCTCATCAAGGATCAGCATTCCCGGCCCTTTAAAGGTAATAAGCCCTAATAAAAGCCTTGCTCGCTCACCCCCCGAAAGGTTTTTGGCCTTTGTGTCCATTTTATCAATGCCAAGCCCCATTTGTGCGACTCTGGCTCGGCGTTTTGCTTCGCCATCATAGGGCATAAGTGGCTCAATATGTTCAAGGCAAGTCTCTTCTGGCTTTAACATGTCCATTTGATGTTGAGCAAAAAAGGCAATGTCAAGCCCACGCCCACGGCGCAATTGCCCATCCATGGTTTTTAGCTCTCCTGCAATAAGTTTAGCAAAAGTTGACTTGCCATTGCCATTCACTCCAACAAGCGCAATTCTATCTTCGGGGTCAATCCGTTGCGAAATCCTTGATAAAATTACTTTATCACCATACCCAACTGAGACATTGTCAAAGTCGAGCATTGGACTAGCCATAGACTTTTTAGGGTTTTGAAATTTAAAGGGCAGGGCATCATCATCAAAAAGTGCCTCTGGCGGTCTTAGCTTCTCAATCATTTTAACTCGTGCCTGAGCCTGCTTCGCTTTGGTCGCACTTGCACGAAACCTATCAACAAATTTTTGCATATGAGCAGCTTTTTCAAGCTGTTTTACTCGTGATTTATTTGAGAGTTCCATTTGCATAAGGCGAGTTTTTTCAAAAGTATCGTAATTTCCTCGATAAAATTTAAGCTCACCCTTATCAAGATGAATGATTGAGTTTACTGCTTTGTTGAGCAAATCCCTATCGTGAGAAATCATAAAAACTGTGTGAGGATATGTGGCGAGATAGTTCTCAAGCCATAAAGTCCCCTCTAAATCAAGATAATTGGTTGGCTCATCGAGCAATAAAAGGTCGGGCTGTGAAAATAGCACCCCAGCCAAGGCAACCCGCATTCGCCAACCGCCAGAAAGTTCAGAACAAGCAATGGATTGACGCTCATGCTCAAACCCAAGCCCACGTAAAATATTACTAGCTCTCCCCTCAGCAGAATGAGCGTCAATATCTGCCAATCGCATATGAATATCTGAAATTCGATGCGGGTCAGTTGCCGTTTCTGCCTCAGCTAAAAGGTCAGATCGCTCAATATCTGCACTTAAAACAATGTCCAAAACTGATTGCTCAGTCGAAGGGGCTTCTTGTGCAACCGTGCCAATTTTCGCTCGTTTAAAAATCGAAATATCACCATCATCGGGTGAAAGGTTTTTTAATATCAGGTTGAATAGGGTAGTTTTACCTGAGCCATTTTTGCCAACAAAACCAGTTTTTGAGCCTGTTGGTAGTGTAACGTTGGCTTTGTTAAACAAAATTCTGTTGCTAATTCTATAGGTGAGATCTGAAATTGTAAGCATGATTCTTTATGAGTTTGATTGTTTGAAAACTCACTAACTCTAAAATGAATAATTTAGCAACTAAACAGATAATTTTTGGCTCTTGTGTCAAATGCATCTTGGGTCTAAAAGGCACTTAAATTTACCCAATAAGATCAAAATCCTCAACCTAATTAAAATCTAAGGAAATAAAATGACACTAGAGCGCACTTTTTCAATAATTAAACCAGATGCAACAAAACGTAACCTTACAGGCAAAATTATTGCTAAATTTGAAGATGCAGGCCTTCGCATTGTGGCATCAAAGCGTATCCACATGAGCAAAGAGCAAGCAGAGGGCTTTTATGGCGTACATAAAGATCGTCCATTTTTTGGTGAATTGGTTGAGTTTATGATTTCAGAGCCTGTTGTAGTGCAAGTGCTTGAGGGCGAAAATGCAGTTGCAAAAAACCGTGAAGTAATGGGCGCAACAAACCCAAGTGAAGCAGATGCTGGCACAATAAGAAAAGAATTTGCACTTTCAATTGGCGAAAACTCAGTTCATGGATCAGACGCACCAGAAACAGCGGCAGAAGAAATTAAATTCTTTTTCACAGATGCTGAAATTGTTGGCTAAATAATTCTTGAGATGGCATTTATTGAATTGCCATCTCTTTATTTTTAATTTGTTAAAAATAATTGTCCAACGCTAGCAAAACCCTAATTTTTTTGGAATGGTTTTAGTAGCTCAATATTTGAATTTATTGATTTTAGTCATTTGTATGTTTGATGCGTTGTAAGCCTTTATTTACTTATTTTTTATAGTGTCCTTTTTTAAAAATACTACGATATATTAATAAAAAATATATTGCTTTTTAAAAGGGCTAATAATCATGGCAAATCGGTTTTGGGTATTTATTACAGGTGTTTTGGCATCTGCTCTGTTTGGAATTATTTTAATTCAGGCATTTAAAGAAACTGGCGGAGTAAATTCTTATGCCATGCTAGCGCAGGCTTTTTTAGATGGCACTGTAAATATAAATGCTCTGGATATGTGTTTTGATGGTGATTGTGTTAAATACATGGGAGATTCGTTTATAATTTTCCCACCCTTTCCTGCTATTTTGGCTATGCCATTCGTTGCCATCTTTGGTATAGATTTTTCTGGTTTTATTTTTCTTTCCCTAGTTTTACTTTTGTTAAGTGGATTTGTGTGGTGGAAAATTTTAGCTAAATTTAATACTAGCCGCCAATTAGCATTTTTATTTGTAATAGCTATAATGTTATCTTCTCCATTATTTTATATAACAATTAGAGGTGATAAAGTATGGTTTTTTGCTCATAATGTTTCATTTCTTAGCCTTAGTTTAGCGCTGTATTTAGCTCTAAACCAAACAAAAGCTTTTTTGGTTGGTGTGTTGATTGGAATGTCCTTTTTATCTAGGCAAATGACAATGTTGATGGCACCATTTGCTTATGCCCTTTTAATAGAAGATGGTTTACCACTTTTCACTATCAATAAAGACCGTGTGAAAAAATTCCTGCTAATGGCATTGCCAATAGCAGTGGCGATTGTGATATATTTAGCCTATAATTATGTGCGCTTTGACGACATGATGGAAACTGGATATCGCTTTTTGTTACCAGGAAGAGAAGCTGACGCTTTGTTTTTTGCTCAAAGAATTGACGATATAGGAATTTTCCATCAAGATTTTTTCTTATTCAATTTCTTTTATTTATTCTTTCAAGGGTTTCATGTTGAATTTGTAGGGAAATATCTAACTGAGTTAGGAACAATGGATAATTTCGGCACGTCATTTCTTGCCGCCAGTCCATTCATGTTCTTTTTGGCTCTTACACCAATATTTAACCGTAAAAAGAATGATGTGGTAGGAATAAACTATAACGGCAGTGATGGTGAAAAAGTGCATAAGGCATTTTCTCTACGGGTAATTTTGATTGGTGTTTTGGTTATTCTTATTTATACTTTTGTTTTAATGTTTTACCATTCTAACGGCTATTCTCAATATAACGCTCAGCGATATGTGCTTGATTGGTTGCCTATTGGCTTGCTGTTTATGGCAACTGGGCTTCGTAAAAATTTAATACCGTTATTTGCAGTGATGGTTTGTTATGGCTTGGTGTTAAATTTGGCAACTATTTTTGTATTATTTTTATCTACCTAAAAGATTACTCTATTTCTTTTTGAAGGTAAATTTTGAATGCCCAATAAAACTAGTTATTGCAGGCACAATCACACCAATAATATGAGCAATGTCATTTGCATGCCAAGTGAATGACATTGCTGGAAAAACAATCCGTGCCAAAGAGACGCTTATTCCCCATACAATTAAAAGAGCAAATAGATTAACAATGCTAAATCGTTTAATTTCTGAAGAGATCGAGCGACCAGAAGCCTCAAAAACAAATATTTTTGCTAATATGTAAGCAGTAATCATTCCAAGTAAATAAGCGATGATTACTGAAATTTCAAAAGACATGAGCATATTTAATAAATAACGGCTGGTTAAATTTACACCAGCAGCAATGCCACCCGTAAATAAAAATTTAATAAATTGTTTTGTCATAATATGAAGCCCATAAAGATATTAGGAAATTGAGATATTTAATTGCTTTGTTCATTCCATATATTTGGATCATCAATTGCTTTAGCCATCAATTTACCATATCGCACACTTTCTGAAATACCTCTATCTTCAGGATAATAAAAGCATGTATCGGCTATTTGCAAACCATCAATGGGTGTTTGTATTGGCGGTAATTTAGCTAAAAAACCAGGCTCACACACAGGCTGAGCATATTCTAATCGACCAACTTTAGCCGATAAGAGATCTTCCTTAGTAATTTGATTATTCAATTTTTGAATATAATCAAAGGCTTCACTCATAAATTCATCATTTGATCGGCTAAATTTTGGGTGATTTTGTGGCATATAATAAGGCACATATACAATTGTTTCATCTAATTCTAGCAGATTTGTGAACTCAACAATTCCTGGAATATCAATTTTTTCATCATTTATATTTAGCCAAAAATGTTTGGTTACAGGACGTTTGAGTTTTAATATCACACAAACCACACCAATATTATTGATAG
>JAMONZ010000019.1 GCA_027066315.1 Hyphomicrobiales bacterium | reverse complement strand
CTTTAATAGAATAACCTCGCTCTTTAACCTGAGCCACAGCGTCACGTTTGAACTCGTCAGTATATCGTATTCCTTTACCCATTTGTAAATCTCCTTGTTCCCAATTGTTACAAACAAAGTGTCTACTTTTCTAGGGGCATATCAAACAGCCTTTAAGATAAGAGGGAAATCTATCTCCTCCCTCCCCCTTGCGGGGAGGGATTGAGGGTGGGGGTTTCTCCAAAAAGTGAGTATAAAATAGCCTTTTTTAAGTGACACTTTACTTTACAATATTATCTTGCTTAAAAATAACAAACAGCTAGATTGCAGCACCTCTCACAATGTCGGAATTGCGTTAATTAACAAAACCCAAAGCCAAGTCTCACCCTTTTTTCACAAAACTCTCAAGCACCTTTTTTCGTCCAACCCTGTTAAAGTCAATCGATAGTTTTTTACCCTCAACATTGGTAATTACACCCTCTCCAAATTTGAGATGAATAACTCTTTGGCCTATTCTAAAACCTGTTCCAATATCAACTGAGCTTTCAAAAAACTCACCCTCAATTGTTTTATGATCTGCATTTTGCGCTCGCCTTTGTTTCCATGCAGGGCTTTCATATGCCTTATCAAACGGGTCTTTTTCATCAAACTTACTTGCAACATTGCCGCTCGCCCCACCATATCCATAGCCCCCAAAAGATGAGCCGCTATCGCTAACCTCAACTATTTCTGGTGGTAATTCATCTAAAAATCGAGAAGGCAAGGCAGTTTGATAACGGCCATGAATACGCCTGTTTTGTGCTAGTGAGAAAAAAATACGCTTTTTTGCCCTAGTAATGCCAACATAGGCTAAGCGGCGTTCTTCCTCTAAACCTTTATTACCATTCTCATCTAGAGAGCGTTGAGAAGGGAATAACCCCTCCTCCCAACCAGGTAGAAATACATTGTTAAATTCTAGTCCCTTTGCTCCGTGCAAAGTCATAATTGAAACAGCATCAGCACTATCATTGCTTGATCGCTCCAACACCAAAGAAATATGCTCCAAAAACTCACCTAAAGTTTTAAACTCTTGCATGAAGTTTACCAGCTCTTTTAGATTTTCAAGCCGCCCTGGAGCATCAGCAGTTTTTGCATTTTGCCACATTGCGCTATAACCGCTTTCATCAAGAATAGCCTCAGCCAATTCAAACAACTCAGTGTTGGCCGCACGTGCCGACCAATCATCAAACTGGCCTATTAAACTGCTTAGAGTATTTCTTTGTTTTGCTCCCAATTCCTCAGTTTCAATAAGCTGGCGGATTGCCTGCATAAGAGGAATATTCTGCCCTCTTGCTGCAAGATGTAAAACCTCAATTGTAGCATTACCCAAGCCACGTTTTGGAACATTGATTATTCGCTCTAACGCAAGGTCAAAATCTTGTTGATGAGTAAGGCGAAAATAAGCCAAAGCGTCACGTATCTCACGCCTTTCATAAAATTTTGCTCCCCCAATAACCCGATAATTAATTCCAAGTTTTATGAAACTTTCTTCAAACTCTCGCATTTGTGCAGAAGTGCGCACTAAAATTGCCATGCTATTTAGCACTTCACCTTGGCGTTGCAACTGCTCAATCTGCTCGCTTACGTGACGTGCTTCTTCTTCACTATCCCAAAGCGAAGTTAGTTTTAGCTTTTCCCCCTTTTCACCTCCATCGGTGTGAAGAACCTTGCTAAAACGCCCCTCATTATTTGAAATAACTTTTGAAGCTGCCTCAAGTATATTACCTGTCGAGCGATAATTACGCTCTAACTTAATTATTTTCGCCCCTGGAAAATCTTTTTCAAAGCGTAAAATATTATCAACTTCAGCGCCTCGCCAGCCATAAATTGACTGGTCATCATCACCCACCACACAAATATTAGCCTCAGATGCAGGCCTACCTTGAGCAAGTAAACGAAGCCATAAATATTGCGCCACATTACTATCTTGATATTCATCAACCAACATATATTTAAACCGCTTATGATAGATTGCCAAAACATCAGGATTTTCTCGAAAAAGGCGAATACATAATAATAATAAATCACCAAAATCAGCGGCATTAAGAGAGGTCAAACGTGCCTGATAATCAGCATATAATTTATCACCTAATCCATTCGCAAACATACTAGTATGGGACATTCCTGCATGAGTTGATCTTACATCATTTGGCAATAGACCACGGTTTTTCCACCCGTCCATTATGTTAGCAAATTGACGGGCTGGCCAACGTTTCTCATCAATATTTTCAGCTTTTAATAATTGCTTAATAAGCCTAATTTGGTCATCAGTATCTAAAATAGTAAAGTCTGATTTCAGCCCAACTAACTCTGCATGACGGCGTAAAATTTTTGCGCTGATAGAGTGAAAAGTACCAAGCCATGTCATACCCTCAACGCTTGAGCCAACCAATTGGCCAATTCGCTCCCTCATTTCCAAGGCGGCTTTATTAGTAAAAGTCACCGAGAGAATCTCTGAACTTCGTGCTAAATTCGAAGCCAAAATATGAGCAATACGAGTAGTTAAAACGCGAGTTTTACCAGTACCAGCACCAGCCAACACCAAAAGCGGACCTTTTGTTGATAGCACAGCATCACTCTGTTCGGCATTTAGACCTTTTAAATAGTCTGGGTTTTTTTGGCCTAATTGCGATGTAATCGGGCGGTGGTTTTCGTTATTTTGTTCAATATTATGTGGCATAATGTTTATAGTTGCGAATCACTGTTTGTTCTCATTGTCAAACAATATATATTGCAAGCACTATTAAGTATATGGGGGCAACTGCCTCAATCAAAAAATTGCCATTCCTCTTATAGTAATAAGAAAATCATCGTAAACTCTAATGCAATAAGTCACAAATATACTATTCTTATAAACAGTGCTAACAACGTCATCACCTCGCCTTTACCTATCATATTTGAGCAAGTGAAAGCGAAGTAATAACTAAGATCCCCGACTTTTAGCCAAGCAACAAATTCGGCAAGAATAGCACAATTCCAGGAAAAGCAATCAGACCTGCAATGGTTAGTGCATCGGCGACAAAGAATGGTGACACACCCTTAAAAACATCTTGCACCGATATATCAGGTCGCACCCCAGCTACCACAAAACAATTGAGCCCAATGGGCGGCGTAATTAGGCATAGCTCCGCCATCTTCACTACAATAATGCCAAACCAGATTGAAAACCCAACCGCACCCATGCCAAACGCCGCATCAGCCGCTAGCACATTCTCACCGCCATTAAGCGCAATCACCGCAGGGTAAACCACAGGCAATGTTAAAACCAACATCCCAATAGCGTCCATAAACATGCCAAGCACGGCATAAGCTAGCAAGATAAAAATCAAAATTGTCATAGGGCTATAGTGTAGCGTACTAATCCAGTCAGAAAAAACTCCAGGTAAATCAGCAAAACCTAGAAAACGCACATAGATAAGCACACCCCAGATAATGGTAAAAATCATTACTGATAATTTAGCCGTTTCAAGCAAAGCCTGCTTAAGTTGCTTCCAGCGCATACCCTTTATGAGTGCCATAATTAGAACAACAAAAGCACCAAGCGCACCACCTTCAGTTGGCGTACCCCAAGCGTCACCACCAAATGGGTTATAAATAAAGAAAATGATTATCGTCACAACAAAGAAAATTGGAAACACCCCCGGAAGAGATGCAAAACGCTCTTTCCAAGTAAAGCCTTTGACAGGAGGGCCAAGTTTTTTCCAAACCATCGCCATTCCAATTATCATGCCACCATAAATAATAGCAGAGAATGCCCCTGGTAAAAATCCAGCAATTAAAAGCGCACCAACATCTTGCTCAACAATAATCGCATAAATAACTAAAATTGCTGATGGCGGAATTAGCGAGGCCAAAGTACCAGCCGCCGCAACAACGCCAGCGGCAAAGCGTTTATCATAGCCAATTTTAAGCATTTCTGGAATTGCAATACGAGCAAAAACCGCTGATGTCGCAACAGAAGCACCAGAAACAGCGGCAAAACCAGCCGTTGCAAAAACCGTTGAAACCGCAAGCCCACCAGGAACCCACGCTATCCATTTTTTTGCTGCATCAAAAAGTGCCTTTGTAAGGCCTGCATAATAGGCTAAAAAACCAATCAAAATAAATGTTGGTATTAGCGATAATGCTTGCATTGAAATTTTTGAATGGGGTACTTGCCCTGCGGTTTTTACTGCAACTGTTAACGCCCAAACAAAGTCGTCACCTGCATAGTTTTTCTTTGCCCAAAAGACCCAAACTAAGCCAACAAGCCCAGTTAATGCAGCGGCAAAGCCAACCCTCATTCCCAACAAAACTAATACCAGCATGCCACCAGAAACAATAAGTCCAATTGTTGTCGTGTCCATTATTCACTATCCTCTTTATAGAGCTTCATTTCATCCTCAAATCCAGAAACGGTTTCAGCCTCTTTTGCTGCAACTGTTGCTGCATCTTCAACCAAAGGCACTGCAATAGGTGACTTTGTGCCTGTAATTATTGCATTAAAATATCCCCATGCTTGCAATGCCAAACGCAATGTAAGAATAAAAAATGCTACAGGAACAAGCAATTTTGCTGGCCAAAGCGGAAGGCGAATATCAAGTGAACTATCACGACTCCAAAGCGGCGCATTAAAATCAAAGCTGCGTTGAAAATGAGAAAAAGTTCCCCAAACCAATAATATCATTAAAATTAACATCACAATAGTTGTAATAAACTCAACAATCCAAAGCGGGCGGCCAGTTAGTTTACCAACCAAAATATCCATACGAATATGGCCACCAAGTCGCTGAGCATAGGCAATTCCCATAAAGGCGATCAATGGCATCGCTTGCTCAATCCAATCAACATAACCTGGGAGAGGTGAATTAAAAAAATTGCGTCCACCAACGCTAACAACAGCTAAAAAAACAAGGGCAAAAACTGCCAACCCGCTTATTAAAGCAAAAACACCCTCGAGCTTAAATAATGCTCTATCAATCTTACTTAATAGAGAACTATCCTCTAATACTGATGAGCTACCAGCCATTTCTTTCCCCCCTTTAAATACAAAAACCTGCCGCCAACTTTTTTAACGAGGGCGACAGGCATAATTATTTTAAATACTATTTTGCAACCAAGTCAGTTACCATATCATATAGTTCTTGAGCTGGAAGACCACGAGCATTGTTTTCTTCTATCCACGCTTCAGCTGCAGGACCTGCAACCGCATTGCGGAATGCTTCAAGCTGATCTTCATCAAAAGTAATACTTTCAATGCCTTTTTCTTCAAGTTTTGGTCCCCAAGCATCCATTGTCTTGCCGTTATATTGAGCAATATAAAAATCAAGAGCTTCATCAACAGAGCCAAGCAGCGCATCACGCTCTGCATCATTAAGAGCATTAAGCGCATCTGTGTTTACTACAACTGGGCAGTTCACAGTTCCTGGATTTAGATTAGTTGTCCACCATTTTCCACTTTCAACAGTACCAAATGCCATGTGAGCATGTGGAGCAAAAGCAACTGCTTTAATAACACCACTATCAAGTGACTGACGAACTTCTGAAGCTGACATTGAAGTAGGAACAGCACCAATTGCCGACATAGCCTTACCAATACCACCAGTTGCACGAACTGTTAGTCCTTTAAAGTGAGCAAGGCCTCTTGGCGCATCACCAACTCCAACAATGTTATATTGTGGTAGTGGAGAAGGCATAAGAAGAGTTGCGTTCCAGCGAGCTAAATCAGCAACAACCGCTGGATGCTTATAAACAGCTTGTGAAATTTCACGCTCTTGCTCAAGTGTTTGAACTCCAAGGAATGGCAATTCTAGCACTGTGATTGATGGGTTTTTATCGGCATGATAACCAGCACAAAACTGTGCCATTTCAAATGCACCAATAGATATGCCATCAAGATTTTCTTTATTTTTAGATAGACCACCATAAGACAGATTTAGAGTAAACTCGCCATCTGTTTTTTCACTAACAAGTTCTGCAAGTTTTTCAACGTGAGCAGTAAAAGCACGTGGCTTGCCCCAAAGTGAAACATTCCATTCAGTTGCCATTGCTTCGCTAACAAACGCTAGTGAAATAAGTGTGATTGCAGTAGTTTTTAGTAAAGTTTTTTTCATTTAATTTTCTCCCAGTTAAAAAAGTCATCAAGCGCAACTTTCATTTCAAACTTTAACTAGTAATAATAAGTGCGCCCATGAAGAAATCCGCCAAGTAAACAAAAAAATCCTGCGGATTTTCGCTCTTATAGCAATTCTTCCTTCTTAAGCCCCAGTTTTACTATCTTCTCATTCAAAGTTCGACGCCCTATTCCAAGAGCCTCTGCTACTGCATCCATTCTTCCCTCATGAGTTTTTATTGCTTTTGCAATCAATTGCCGCTCAAAAACTGCAACTGCTTCACGCAGTGTTTCTGGCACATCATCTGGCTCACCATTCCGTGCAATTGCCTCAACAACAGATCCACGCCCTCTTCTAGCAGAAAGAACTCTCCTCTCTGCTACATGACGCAATTCACGCACATTGCCCTCCCACTCATGGCTTAAAAGTGCAGCTGTATCTTTAGCATCAGGTTCGTCCATTTTAATTTCATAAAGATCAGCTTGCTGATTTACGAAATGCGAATAAAGCAATAAAATATCATCTCGCCTATCTCTAAGAGCAGGAATATTTAGAACTACATTATTTAATCGATACAAAAGATCCTTTCTAAAATCACCATCAGCTACTGCATCTTCCAAACTCTCATTTGAAGCAGAAATAATCCGCACATTCACCTTTATTGGCTCATTTGCACCTTGCAAATAAAACTCTTGGGCTTCAATTATGCGTAAAAATTTTGCTTGCAACTCAAGCGGCATTGTTCCCAATTCATCTAAAAAAAGCGTCCCCCCATCAGCCTTAACAAATGTGCCGTTTGCTCCCCCATAAGTGCCAAACATATAGCTATCAAAATCCTTTGAAGGAATTGTAGCACAATTAACCGCAATGAATGGCTTGCCCGAGCGAGAACCTAAATCATGTAAAGCACGTGCAACAAGCTCCTTGCCTGTGCCAGTTTCACCCAATAACAAAACTGGAGTATCACTCGCACACAAATCAAATATTTCTTCTCTTAAATTTTTAATAGAGCTATTTTGACCTAATAATATTCTATCAAGACCAGAAAGCGAAGCAAGCCTTTCTCTAAGCCTGATTGTTTCAAGTTTTTGCTGATGTTGAACTGCACCATTACGCAAAGCTGCTAAAAGACGATGCGGATCAAACGGCTTTTCAATAAAACTATACGCTCCTCCTTGCATCGCCTTAACTGCGATGGGAATATCACCATGTGCCGAAATAAGCACCATCGGGGCAGAGTTTAAACTAGAAATATTTTGCAATAACTCAAGCCCACTCATAGCTGGCATTCGTACGTCGCTAAGGATCACATCAGGGCAAACATCTTCTAGCCTTGAAATAACATCTTGCCCTTTTGTAAAAACTTCCACTCTCCAGCCTGCTTTTTCAAGTAAATGAACAAGCGAATCTCGCATTGACTTGTCATCATCAACAACAAAAACCAAATATCCATTTGCTTGCTGTGATTTCACTTTCACTCTCCTTTAACAAGTGGGATTTTCACAATAAAAATTGCACCACTACTCTCAGTGTTATCTTCTTTTTTTATATTAATAGCCTCAAATATTCCCTCATGCTCTTTGACAATAGCCGCTGAAATTGCCAGACCAAGCCCCATGCCACTGCCAGATGCCCTTGTAGTATGGAAAGGTTCTTTTAATTGTTCGATAGATTGTTCACCCAAACCATGCCCACTATCTTTCACTTTAATAATGCCATATTCCTCATCAAGGTCTATACTAATTTCAAGCTCGTGAAGTTCACAGTTTTCCATTGCGGCAATAGAATTGCGCACCAAATTTACCAGCACCTGCTCCAAGCGCAATCGGTTAGCTTTTACTTTAATCTCTTTGCTAGCAAGCTCAATCGTTAGTTTAGTTTTGCTAGATTTAATATCCGCAGAAACCAGAATTTCAACTCCAGCCCAAACATCCCTTAAATCCACCATTTCCATACCGCTATCACTTGGCTTAGCAAAAAACCTAAGCTGCTTAGTTATATTTACCATGCGAGAAACAATACCTCTTAAATGTTTCATAGTATCGATGCGATCATCTTCATTTTTATCAAACTCAGCAGCAGTCAGATAATTTTGCATAGCGGAAATTGGCTGCCCCAACTCATGCGTAACAGAGGCAGAAAGCTGCCCAAGTGCCGCTAGTTTTGAATTTTGGGCTAACTCAGACTGGGCTTTTTCAAGCCGCTTTTCAGCAGCTCGCCTTACAACAACCTCTTGTGCTAAATTTTTATTTGCCTTTCGCAATTTTTCTCTATCGGCTTGCGATATATTTAGAGCCGAGCGAATTTGTTCTGAGCGTAAAAATATAGCAAGTGTTAACAAAGCAAAGGCAATTATTGTAGCAACAACAAGAGTAAACCAGCTACGCTCTAACACCCGAGTTTCATCTGCTAAAAAATGTAAATTCCAACCAAGTCTAGAAGCTGATTCAACTGCATGAATATAGTTTTTTCCATTCAATTTCACACTTTTTCTACTTACAACTTCCCAATCTAATGGCTCAAGCGGCTCATTGGCAAATTGTCTTTCCTTCGAAATTTCTTCTCGCCTTAATTCAGATATTTCAGATAAAGTCTTATAACGCCATTCTTCGTTTGAGGATAAAACAACAACACCATCTGAATTAGCTACAAAGACATTTTCGCCACCCTCACTCCAAGCTCGACTCAAATCACTCAAATCAAGTTTTATTGCAATTACTCCAAGCACCCTGCCATATTCACCCCTCACCATTTGCGCTATGAAATATCCGGGCAAGGATGTCGTAGCACCAATACCAAAAAACTCACCCCTTTTACCCTGCATCGCATTTTTAAAATACGGCCTAAAGCCATAATTCTGCCCTAAGAAAGTTACCTCATTATTATAATTTGAGGCCGCAATGGTTAAGCCTGAATTATCCATTAAATAAATTGCATCAAGATTTGCTTTTGTGGCAAACGAAGCTAGACGTTCATTTAACCTATCAAGCTCAATTCCATTCGCACCAGAAATAACGAATGGATCTTTTGATAAAATAAAGGGCAGATGCTGAAATCTTTCTAACTCACCAACTAGTGTACTTTGATAAAGCGACACCCTGTTTTTAGCTCTCTCATATTCAGCATTTTTAAAATAGGTAAAAGAAACTTGAAAGAGTGCCATCGCAGCAAGAATGAAAAGTACGCCAAATAACAAAGCCCAAATAATCTTTTTTCTTGTGCTGATATTTTTTTGTAAACTCTGATCCATTTCAAACCTATTACATGATAGTCAAAAAAAAGCACCCAAATAAGCTATAATCTTTGCAATTTCAATTTCAAACACCTATATTAGCTTTGCTGGAAACAGCTATGACGATAAATGACTATTGTAATAAGCTCATCGGACCCGGGGGCAGTACCCGGCGTCTCCACCAATTTCTTCTTTTTTGCACAAGAAGAAATTTATGGGGACGAAACAGGATCGACGAGGGTGTAAAAGGTTTGTTTTCGTTCGGCATTGTACCACCGTATCGGGCTATTTTTTAGTTGCAAATGACAACTATGCTGAGGCACGTTTAGCTGCGTAAGCGGTTCGACTCCTCGAATTAAAGTCCTCTTCCCCTAGCAGGGTTTAGGCGGGGTTCGCAGGCACCTGGCAACAGAAGCCTGCACTTTCTTTTATATATTTTGTCAAAACACCCTTGAACTTCAAACGATTTCATCATCTTATAGTGAATAGAAGATTCTTTTTTTGAAGCAAAGATTTATAAAATGTCCAAAAACAAAAATAGCCAAGATCACATTAGATATGACATTCTTGTTCAAGATGCCTTGCGTGGCGTAGTTCGCAAAATTCTTGGCGAGGTAGAAAAGACTGGCCTTCCAGGGGATCATCACTTTTTTATCTCTTTTGTTACAAAAGCAACAGGCGTGCGCATTTCAGAGCGACTTTTAAAGCAATATGAAAATGAAATGACCATTGTTATTCAAAATCAATATTGGGATTTTAAGGTTAGTGATATTGGCTTTCAGGTAGGTTTATCATTTGAGGGGCAGAATGAATTATTAGAAATACCATTTTCTGCTATTAAAGGCTTTTTTGATCCATCTGTTCAATTTGCTCTGCAATTTGATGTTTCTGATGTTGAAGGCGATAAAGAAGAAGACAAAAAAGAAAATAAACCCGATGCGGACAATGTTAGAGAAATTAAAAGCAAGCCAAAAAAGGTCAAAAAATTAAAAACACCTAAGCAAAATGAAAAAAGTAAGAGTGATGAAAATTCTGCCTCAGGTGAAGAAGATACTGCAAAAGAAGAAAGCCATAAAGTAGTTTCACTCGATAGTTTTCGTAAAAAAGATTAATCTTATAAATTAGGCACTATTTAATGCAAAAACGTTCTTTAACGATTGCAGGACACAAAACCTCTATAGCACTTGAGCCTGAATTTTGGACAGCACTTGAACAAATTGCTGATGATACAGATATGAGTTTGATAGATTTAATCATTCAAATAGATGATAATAGGGTATCAAACAACCTATCCTCCAGCCTTCGTGTTGCATGTTTAAAATTTTTTAAAACAAAAAAATATTAATTACACTAGCAAATCAACCTTACTGAAAACTTGGGGCGGGTGCATTAAATGCATCTGGCGGCAAGTCAACTGGTAAATTAGGTAGGTCTATTGTTATTTCTTGTTCAACCTGATTAAGGGTAGTTGAGTTTTTTTGCAGCAAAGAATCTCGTAATATTTGCTCTTGAAGCGCACGCTCTTGCGCTTTTGCTTCTTTGTCTGCAGCTTCTTGCGCTGCTTTTTTTGCTGCCTCTTCTTTTTCTTTTTCAGCCTTTTGCATTAAAATTTCTCGATTTTTAGCTGCAGCTGCTGACCTCTCTTGCGCTTCAAGCTGCAATCGCTCTAAGCGATCTAATTCCAACTCTAGTGAGCGCAATTTCATTGCATCTATTAATTGTAAAAAATTAAACTCTAAATCTGGATTGATAAGACTTCCAAAAAGTTTAGCAATTATTACAATTCCTTGCGTATCACTTATAATAGGAGTTAATTTCCACAATCCATCGATAGAAAAGTCGCTCAAATCTAATACAATATTACCGAATATTTCATTAGCTTGTCCTTTTATGCTAATATTTGAAGCTCGCATTTTTCCAGAAATGAAATTAATCACTCCATCAATTTCATCAGCCTTAAAAGCCCCATTTCTAAGCTCATTAAAAATTATTTTCTCTAGCTTATCCTCATCAAGTTCCAATATTTTTTCAATTTCATCAAGAGCCTTCAAAGCTAATGGATTAAATTTATCAATTTGCACATTTGAAATTGTGAAATTTCCATCCCCCACCAAATTTTCAATAATTGCTTGATAGCTATCCCCATTTCCAGAAAAGCTAAGCCCCCCACTCATTTCACCACGCAAGATTTTTGCAGGGATTTTTGGTAGAATTTTTTGTAACTCAACATCTCTAATATTAACCCGAGCATTAAGTTGTCGCTCACTTAAAATTCCTTTGCAACAAATTCCTATATCAAGGGCAATATCTCCCCCTCCAACATTTGCCTCAAATGAACGAAGGCGAAGATTGTTATTATCCCATGTAAAGTTAAAGCCAATATCACTTCCAAGGAGTTTATCATTATGTGACAAGATTGGAGAAGAAACTCTCACATGCCCCAAAGATTTTTGTAAATTCTCACTAATAGCAAATGGCCCTTGAGGCCATAACCCATCAACCATAATTGTTGAAGTAGACCCCCCAAGCAATTTTGCCAAAGAACTTAACTCAAGGTTTTCTGCTATCAAACCCCCATCAATTATAATTTGACCAGCAGATGTTTCTTTACTTAACGATCCAATTAATTTTGTTTTATTCGCCAAAACATCAATCAATGAAAATGATAGATTGTTTAACCCTTCAAAGCTCAAGTTTGCCTTTCCGCTTAAAGCGATATTCCCAAAACTCTCAACCCCTACCAATTCCATAAAAGGGCTAAAGTCGCTTGTTTTCATTTCAAGCCTTCCTTTGCCCTTTAAGGAAGAAGCGTTGGAAACGAAAACATCGCCTAAAAAATGAGTGTTTTCTTCCCCTCCACTTATTGAAAAATCAACAGCTAATGAATTAAAAATACTTCCAGCTAATTTAAGGCCAACAATCATTGATGAATTTTGCGGCACTAAAGCTAAGTCACCAAAACCAAGCTGTTTGCCAAGTGCTAACACATCATTAGATTTAAGTTGCGTCTCCATTTTTATTGGTGAGTTAAGTAAATTAAACGCGCCATCAACCATGTTTAATTTTAGATCTAGCTCACCAACCCCCAACTTTCCTAGCAGCACAAGATTTTGTTCTTTATTTTGACTTGGCTTTTCTAATTTAAAAGAAAAATCAGCAGGAAGTGATGGAAACAAGTAATTTTGCAAACCCTTTGCAAGTTCATTATTCTCAAATATTTTAGAAAAAATTTCTCCATTGGCTTCTTTTGATATTGTTGCATTTCCTTGTCCAAAAACTACAGGATTTGCTGCAAAAAAATTATACCCTCCTACAAGATCAAAACCAAGTCCGCCTAAATTATTCACACTTAGTTTTTCAAAATCTATATCGAAGTCATTCCAACTTCCAATTGACTTATAATCACTGACATCTAAGTCAAAAAAGAAGGCCTTTTTTGCTGATAAATTAAATGAACCACTTGGAAAAACATCTAAAAAAGAACTAGTTGCACTAGAATTTGGAATCAATTCACTAAATGCCCTACTTTGTAAAATACTAAATTCACCAAAATTTGCTATAATATCCAATGAGTATGAATCATCATTTTTATCTAAACCAAAAGATAGCTTGTTTTTTATATTGTCAAAAATAAAATCCCCCTCCAAAAGTGCGAATTTTCCATTCAACAAATTAACTTCGCCGCTAAGTGATCCCGCCATGTTAAACAAAGCATTTCCATCATTTTGCTTACGCCATGAAAGAGCCAAAATATCCATTCGCTCACTATCAATTTTGATATTTCCATCAATCGCTGGCAGATCATTATTGCTAGTATAATTGCCGCTAAAAGATAAAGATGTTCTGCCTGGTAATAACGTTTGGAAATTATCTATAAACCAGCCATTCTTATTTGAAATAGCATCAATTCTTATATCTCGAAATGATACTCCCTTCACGCTCAACTCAGTAATATCAATTCCAACAACTCCAGAAATAGCAGGAATGATCGGGGCTTTTATTTCCTCTAGAATATCTAATATTTTAATGGAATTGGTATTTTTTGTTAAGTTAATATCAGGCAATCCAACATCAACAACTCCAGCCGAAATAACAGCATTATAATATGGATCTTCACCTAAAATTATATCCATAGCTCCACTAAATCGAGTTGCTGGTCTGTTTTCATCAGGTAGGAAAACATATTCAGATAGTAAAATCTGATCACTGGATATATTTATTTTTGAGTTTAGCAAGCGATCCCCACTTACCCCTAAAGTCGATTCTTTTGGTGAAGTTTTTTGACGATACTCCATTTCTCCATCAAAACTTGCCTGTTTTTTTGCTTTAAACAATCCCTCCAAACGAATAGAAAAACTTTTATCATGCGGCTCAAAAAAACCGTTCAAATTCATTTCGTCAAATTGGTTGAGATCAGAGCTAGCCAAACGAATTGTATATTTTTTATCTTTAAATCTTGAATTTCCACTAAGCGCAAATGGACCACGCAACCCGCCAAGGTTCAAGTTCCCTTCAAATTCATCAAATTTCCATGCTTTTTGCAAGCGCATATCAAGTAATTCAATAGAGCCGTTTTTTATTACTGCATCGGCAATAGAAAAATTAAATTCACTAAATATTTTTGGAATGTTTATAGGAGTAATAATTTCCCCATCATTATTGATTTTAAAATAAAGATTTGGTGATTGAAGAACTAAAGACTTAATAACATATCTATCTCTCAAAAAATCCATAAGTGAAAATTTGATACTAACAAAAGATATATCTGCTAATATTTCTTCATCAGAGCTAACAATAATATTTTCAAATTTCATGCGTGGCTGAGGTAAAAGGGAAAAATCAATTTTTCCAGAAATATTTACCTTTGATCCAAGTGCTTCACTAGCAAGTATTTCTACTCGCTCTCTATATCCTGACCAGTCCATAAGGCGAGGAGCAATAAACGCAGCAAGTAAAATGACTATCGCCAAAAACCCAATAACTATATAAAGTCTATTTAACATTTTTACCTATTCGAACTTAATAGCTTTGAGTATAGTCAAATTGTTAAGAATAGTCATTGCATTTGATCATGTTTTTTATTTTGTGCAAAAGCAATAAAAAAGACAATAGGAGATTATTAATATGCCAGCACGCCATGGCCGCATTCATCAGATCAACATGGTGATCTATCGCTGGGTTCGCCCCCATTTTGATAGTTTCTTGCGTCTACAACAACCAAAGGTGTGGGCGTTGGCAATTATTGCAGGGATAGCAGGTGGCTTAGTTGGTATAGCATTTCGTTTCACCATTGGTCTTTTTCAATATTTGTGGCTCGGCACGACTTCAGAGAGTTTTTTAGCAAAGCTAGCAACACTTCCTTGGTGGAGCGTAATTGTTGCGCCAACTTTTGGTGGTTTACTTGTTGGAGTAATTTTACACTTTTGGAAACCATCGGGTCGTGCAGGCGGCGTAGCTGACGTTATAGAGGCACGCACAAGAGCTACCAAGAATCTTGATTTAAAAAGTGCAAGCATTGGCACTTTAATTTCGGCAATTACGCTTGGTTTTGGAGGTTCAGCAGGACGTGAAGGGCCAGTTGTTTTTTATGCCGCTGCAGTTTCAAAAGCATTATTTAAGTTTTTTGAGCTTCCCCCTTCTGCCCGCCGCACCATGCTTGCTTGCGGAGTATCTGCCGCTATTGCCTCTTCCTTTAATGCGCCTATAGCTGGTGTTTTATTTGCTCAAGAGGTTATTTTAGCTCACTTTGCGATGAGTGCTTTTGTGCCATTAGTTATTGCTAGCGTAATTGGCGCAACTATATCTCGAATATGGTTTGGTGAAGCACCAGCCTTTATTCTACCTGATTTTACAATTGTTTCCTATTTTGAAATTCCAGCCTTTGCTCTTTTAGGAATTATCTGTGCTATTGTGGCTATTTTATTTCAAACCTCACTAATTGGCTCAGATTGGGTATCTCGCCACCTACGAGTGCCAATAATGATGCGCCCAATCATAGGGGGTTTTCTTGTTGGAATAATTGCACTTGCTTTCCCTCAAATACTTGGTGTTGGATATGAAGCGACCGATGCAGCACTTTCAGGCAGCATAGCACTTGGTTTAATGCTCGCTTTAATTGTAGCAAAAACTGCTGCCACAGCAATAACCATCGGCTTTAGAATGGGCGGCGGAGTATTTTCCCCAGCACTTTATCTTGGCGCAATGACAGGCGGGGCATTTGGAGTTATCGCCGCCTCTGTTTTCCCTGACCTTGCTTCATCACAAGGCCTTTATGCAATTATTGGCATGGGAGCAGTAGCCGCCGCCGTTCTTGGCGCACCAATTTCAACTGTGGTTATGATATTTGAATTAACTGGGGGCTTTGCCTTTTCAATCGCCCTGCTCCTTGCTGTTTCCATATCTACCGGCCTTTCACAATTAGCCATGGGGCGTAGCTTTTTTTATTGGCAATTATTCACAAGAGGAATAATGCTTGAAGAAGGCCCGCATCAACATTTTGCTCGCCAAACTAGGGTGCGTGACCTTATGGTTTTATTTAAGAATGATGATATTGTGCCAGAATTTGATATTAGCTCGTCAAAAGCATGGCTTCGTTCGGGTGAAACGCTAGAAGCAGCTTTACGTGCGTTTGACAACTCAGGGCAAACTCGCCTTATAGTACTTGATGGGCATGAGCATATTCCCATCGGCTGGCTCTACCATATTGATGCCTTATCAAATTATAACAAAGCACTAGTTGAGCAAAGTAAAGAAGAGCATTTATAAAAAATAAGAATCATTTTATTATGAATTAATGATTTCATGCCTATTTATATGATGTAAATTATTTAATGAGATTAAAAATGAAATTTCTTGGCGCATTTATTTATGCGATTTTTATTTGGTCTTTTAGTGGCCTCGCACTTGCTCAGGCCAACTCAATAAATGGCACTTGGCTTACTGAAATAAAATCCCACATTACAATTGAGAAATGCAATATTGGCTATTGCGGATATATAAGCAAAGTAGCTATTCGCCCAAAACTCTACGAAAAAAACAAACAAGCTATCGATAGAATTGGCATTCAAAATGCATACGATTATTTTAACAAAGATCCCAATTTACAAAACCGTCGGCTTTTAGGTTTAAATATTTTGACCCTTGATACAAGAGCTGAAAATCTAGTTTTTTCTGGCCATGTCTATAATCCAGAAGATGGCAAAACCTATAAAGGAAAAATTGAGTTATTAAATAACAATCAAATAAAATTAACTGGTTGTGCGTTTATGGGAGTTATTTGCAGTAGTGAGATTTGGTATCGTATTCAATAGATTTATTTGTCCTGCATAGCCAAACATAGATTTGAAATTGAAGAAATCGACTGGTTCTGCTCTTTTGTCAAAATTGGCATGTTTATTATATCCCATAAATCGCCCTGCTCTACTTGCTCAAGCGAGCATAAACAATAGCTTTTACAGGTTGTAGCTTTTTCTCCTATCTCCAAACAACTAGAAAAACACGCACCATAAAAAGCCTGATCTTTTGGCAATTCATCTGATTTAACTAAAG